>NZ_JBFBCE010000030.1:0-105339 GCF_040689595.1 Streptosporangium sp. NPDC051023
ACCTCCACCAGGGTCATCCGGCCCTCGGTGACGGTGCCGGTCTTGTCCAGCACCACGGTGTCGACGGCGCGGGTGGACTCCAGCACCTCGGGGCCCTTGATCAGGATGCCGAGCTGGGCGCCCCTGCCGGTGCCGACCAGCAGCGCGGTCGGGGTGGCCAGGCCCAGCGCGCACGGGCAGGCGATGATCAGCACCGCCACCGCCGCGGTGAAGGCCGCCTCGGCCCCGCCTCCGACGCCCAGCCAGAAGCCGAGCGTGGCCAGGGCCAGCGCGATCACGATGGGCACGAAGATCCCGGAGATCCGGTCGGCCAGCCGCTGCACCTGAGCCTTGCCGGTCTGGGCGTCTTCGACCAGGCGGGCCATCTGGGCGAGCTGGGTGTCGGCTCCGACGCGGGTGGCGCGGACCACCAGGCGGCCTCCGGCGTTGACGGTCGCGCCGGTCACGGTGTCGCCGGGCCGTACCTCGACGGGCACGGACTCGCCGGTCAGCATCGAGGCGTCCACGGCCGAGGAGCCCTCCTCGACCACTCCGTCGGTCGCGATCTTCTCACCCGGCCGCACCACGAACAGGTCACCGGCCCTGAGCCTTTCCACCGGGATGAGCCTGCCCGAGGCCAGCGTGACCTCCTTGGCCCCCATCGACAGCAGGGCCCGCAGCGCCGCGCCGGCCCTGCGCTTTGACCGGGCCTCGAAGTAGCGGCCCGCCAGGATGAACGCGGTCACCCCGGAGGCGGCCTCGAAGTAGACGTTTCCCGTGCCGTCGCCCCCGGTGAGGGCGTGCTCGAAACCGTGCCGCAGGTCGGGGGCGCCCGCCGTACCGAAGAACAGCGCCCAGAGCGACCAGCCGAAGGCGGCGAGCGTGCCCAGAGAGACGAGGGTGTCCATGGTGGCGGCGCCGTGGCGCAGGTTGGTCCAGGCCGCCCGGTGGAAGGGCCAGCCCGCGTAGGTCACGACCGGCGTGGTCAGCGCGAGGGAGAGCCACTGCCAGTTGTCGAACTGCAGCACCGGGATCATCGCCATCGCGATGACCGGCACCGACAGCACGACCGAGACGACCAGACGCCGCCTGAGCGAGGCGAGATCGTCCTCCTCCTCGCGTGTCTCCTCCTCGGCGGGCAGTTCCGCGGTGTAGCCCGCCTTCTCCACCTCCGCGACGAGGTCCTGCGGACTGACGTTCCCGTTGAAGGAGATCTTCGCCCTCTCGGTGGCGTAGTTGACCGTCGCGGTCACGCCGTCGAGCCTGTTCAGCTTGCGCTCGATGCGGTTGGCGCAGGACGCGCAGGTCATGCCGCCGATGGCGAGCTCGATCTCGCCGTCGACCGCCGCCCGCCCCGTGGTGGTCATGGACGTCACGCTCACTCCTCGTAGCTTGTCCTCACCATCCTGCGCGGCCCGTCGCCGCAGGGGGTAATCGGGACCCCCTGGGCGACGATCCGGCGCGTCACGCCAACGCGCTGCCTGCAGCCCGGTGGAAAGGCGCCCGCCATGCCCGTCACCGGAACGACGCGGGCGGCGACGGCGATGACGACCGGGTGGGTGGCGGTGACGAGGACCCACAGGTCACCGAGGAAGTCGATGAAGTCCGGGGCGAGGAGACTCGACGCGATCTCCCCGCCGGAATCCGCCCTCCCCTGGGAGTCGGTTCGGTGAAGGTCAGCCAGGCAGGCGCCTGACCCGCTCAGCGGCCGGGTCGTAGAGAGGTTCCGCGGCGACGGCCGCGCCGACCCATGTGCCGGTGACGCCGACCTCGACGCGGTCGCCGGGAGCGGTTTCCTCCGGCAGGTAGGCGTAGGCGATCGAGAGGTCGACGCGGTGGCCGTACCCGCCGCTGGTCACCCGGGAGGCGGGCGCGCCGCCGAGACGGACCGGCTCGCCGCCGAGGCAGACCTGGCCGGGGTCGTCGAGCACGAGGCAGCGCAGCCGCGTGGCGGACGCGTCCACCCCCTCGTCCCCCTGGCCGGGCGAGCCGGGACGGGAGGACCTGGCCGACTCGAGCGCGGACCTGCCGAGGAAGTCCTTGTCCCCGGCCACCGCGAAGCCCAGGCCCGCCTCGACGGGGGTGGTCTCCGGGGTGATGTCCAGGCCCCACACCCGATAGCCCTTCTCCAGGCGCATCGAGTCGATCGCGCGATAGCCCGCCGGGCGCATGCCGTACGGCGTGCCCGCCTCCACGAGCGCGTCCCACAGCGTGAGCCCGTACTCGGAGGGGCAATAGAGCTCCCAGCCGAACTCGCCGACGAACGTCACCCGCTGGGCCAGCACGGGGACGTTCCCCACGGTGATCTCCCTGGCCTTCATGTATCCGAAGGTCAGGTCGTCGTCGGAGAGCGATCCGAGGATGTCCAGCGCTCTGGGTCCCCACAGGCAGTAGCAGGCGTTGGCCGAGGTGACGTCCCGCACGTCGAGGCCGTGACCGCGCAGCCAGGCCGCGTCGTGGACACCGAAGGCGGTGCCGGTGACCAGGCGGAAGCGGTCCTCGGACAGGCGGGTGACGGTCAGGTCGGCCTCGATGCCGCCACGCCCGTTGAGAAGCTGGGTGTAGACGATCGAGCCGGGGGGTCGATCGAGCTGCCCCGCGCACAGCCATTGCAACCCCGCCAGCGCCTGGGGGCCTGAGACTTCGAGCTTCGAGAACGAGGTCTGGTCGAACAGGCCCGCGGCGTCCCGGGTGGCCAGGCACTCCTCACGGATCGCCGAGGACCAGACTCGTCCCGCCCAGCCCACGGGACGCCCCGGCCCCGCCTGACCGGGTTCTGCATGAGTCGCGTTGGACTCGAACCAGTTGACTCGCTCCCAGCCCGCCTTCTCGCCGAACACCGCGCCCAGCTCCGCGTGCCGTACCCAGGCGGGAGAGCGGCGCAGCGGCCGGGCGGCGGTGCGTTCCTCCCCGGGGTAGACGATGTCGTAGTACTTGGAGTAGGAGTCCAGTGCCTTGGCCCGCGCCCACCGGGCGGACCGCGCGTGAGCCCCGAACCTGCGCAGGTCCATGCCGAACACGTCGTACTCCGGCGAGCCGTCCACGATCCACTCGGCCATGACCTTGCCGACGCCGCCCGCCGCGGCCAGGCCGTGGACGCAGAACCCGGCCGCCGCCCACACCCCCCTGACCGTGGTCTCCCCCAGCAGGAACTCCCCGTCCGGGGTGAAGGCCTCCGGCCCGTGGACGACCTTCACGATCGAGGTACGGCCCAGCGCGGGCACCCGCCGCCCCGCCGACTCCCACGATTCCTGAAATTTCGGCATATCAGGGGAGAACAGCGTCCGGGGCTCAGCCAGCGGCCGTTCGGTGTCCCAGACCTCCGGAGTCCGGATGTAGCCGCCGACCAGGATCCCGCCGCCCTCCTCCCTGAAGTAGACGATGTTGTCCGGGTCGCGGACCGTGGGCGCGGCGGAGGAGACCCCGAAGGGCTCGGTCACGACGTACTGGTGCTTGATCGGCACGATCGGGATGTCCACCCCGGCCAGCCGCCCGACCCGCCCGCTGGCGGCTCCCGCCGCGATGACCACGGTGTCCGCCCGGAGCGACCACTCCTCCCAGACCGGACCGGCGCCCGCGCCGACCTCCGCGCCCACGCCTGCGCCTGCCTCCATAGCCGTGGCCGTGGCCGCGCTGACTGTCCCCAGGACCGCGCCCGGCTCGGCGCGTGACGCCAGGCGGACGCCGGAGACCTCGCCGCCGACCACCTCGATCCCCGTCACCCGGGTGCCGGTGAGGATCCGCACCCCCAGCTTCTCCGCCCCCGCGGCCAGCGCCCTGGCCAGCAGCGCGGGGTCGAGCCAGCCGTCGCCCGGCAGCCAGAGCGCGGCACGCACGTCGCGCACGTCGAGCAGCGGGAGCATCTCCCCCGCCTCGGCGCCGGAGACGACGGAGAGGTCCAGGCCGTAGGTCTCCCCCGCGCCCGCGAGGCGCAGTGACTCCTCGACCCGTTCCCGCGTGGTCGCCAGGCGAAGACCTCCGACCCCGTGCCAGCCCGGGTCCATCCCGGTCAGTTCGGCCAGCTCGGGATAGAGCCCGGCCGAATACATGATCATCTTGGTCTGGGTGACCGTCGAGCGGAGCTGCCCGACGAAACCGGCCGAGTGCCAGGTGGTCCCCTCCGTCAGCTCGTGCTGCTCGACGAGGACGATCTCGGTCCAGCCGAGTCTGGCCAGATGGTAGGCGACGCTGCATCCGGCCACCCCGCCGCCGATCACGACGGCCCTTGCGGAGTCGGGAAGTTCCACGGTCGGCAACCCCTCTGTAACGACTCTGTCCGCGAAATCAGATCAATGGTATGAAGGTAGGCCAAAGGAGTTCGGCATGCCAGATGCTCTCGCAGATGTCCGAAAGTGGGCAGGACAGCCCGTCACCGAGACGCCGATCAAGGGCGGTCTGAGTCACCGGATCGCCCGCCTGGACGCGGCCGACGGGCAGCGCTGGCTGCTGCGGGTGCTCGACCCCCGGGTCTCGGCGGCCGGGCTCGGCATCCCCCTCGACCTGGAGATCGCCAACACGGTGCTGGCGGCCGAGACCGGGGTCGGCCCGCGCGTCCTGCGGCGGATGCCCGGCGCCCTGCTGCTGGAGTATCTGGACGGCACAACCCTGGACGCGGACGCCGTGCGCGCGCTCCCCGGGCCGATCGCGGCAGCCTGCCGCAGGCTGCACTCGGGACCCCGGTTCGTCAACGACTTCTCCATCTTCCGCAAGCTCGAACGCTTCCTCGAGGTGTGCCGTACCCACGAACTGCGCACACCCGACGGCTACGAGAACCTGCTGGAAGCCGCGTCGGAGATCGAACACGCTCTGGCCGCGGACCCGCTGCCCACCGTGCCCTGCCACAACGACCTGCTGCCCGCCAACCTCATCCGCTGCGGCGCCGAGGTCAGGATCGTGGACTACCAGCTCTCCGGGAACAACGACCCGGCCTTCGAGCTGGGCGACATCGCCGCCGAGGCGGAGTACGACCCCGATCTGACCCGCGCGCTGGCCCGCGCCTACTTCGGCGAGGACACCCCCCGGCTGACCGCCAGGGTCAGCCTCAACCTGATCATGTCCAACCTGACCTGGACCCTCTGGTTCGCCGTGCACCACGGGCTGCTCAGGGACCAGGCCGCCGCGGCCGACTTCGACTACGAGGCCGAGGCCGCGGGCAAGTTCGCGCGAGCCGTACGAGACCTGGACGACCCGGGGTTCGGGCGGCTCGTCGATGACGTCCGGGGCTCACACCCCGGATCCTTCACCCCCCGCAACACACGCAAGACGCAAGGAGGCTTGAATGACCAAGCCAGCCCCGCAGGACGAGGACGCGAAGAGACTCGCTGAACTCGGATACAAGCAGGAGCTGTCCCGCACCTGGAGCGGCTTCTCCAACTTCGCCATCTCCTTCTCGATCATCTCCATCCTCGCCGGCTGCTTCACCACCTTCGGCCAGGCGTGGAACAACGGCGGTCCGATCGCCATCTCGTGGGGCTGGCCGCTGATCTCGATCTTCATCCTGATCATCGGTCTGTGCATGTCCGAGCTTGTCTCCGCCTATCCGACGGCGGGCGGCATCTACTGGTGGGCCGCCAAGATGGGCAGGCCGGTCCACGGCTGGTTCACCGGGTGGTTCAACCTCATCGGGCTGATCGCGGTGACCGCCTCGGTCGACTACGGCTGCGCGACGTTCATGAACATCACCCTCAGCCGGTTCTTCACCGGCTGGGATCCCAACCTCACCAACGCGTTCCTGTTGTTCGCGGTGATCCTCGTGCTGCACGCCCTGATCAACATCTTCAGCCACCGGCTGATCGCGATCCTGCAGAACGTCTCGGTGTGGTGGCACGTGTTCGGCGCGGCGGTGGTGGTGCTCATCCTGGTCTTCGGCCCCGACTCGCACCAGTCGATGTCGTTCGTCTTCACCGAGACGATCAACAACTCCGGGTTCTCCGACTCCTCGTACTGGTTCTACGTGCTCCCGCTCGGCTTCCTGCTGACCCAGTACACGATCACCGGCTTCGACGCCTGCGCGCACGTGTCCGAGGAGACGCAGGGCGCCTCGACCGCCGCCGCCAGGGGACTGTGGCAGTCGATCTTCTACTCGGCGATCGGCGGCTGGATCCTGCTTCTCGCCTTCCTGTTCGCGGCGACCGACGTGGACGCGGTCAACAAGGCGGGCGGCTTCGTCGGCGCCATCTTCGACACCGCGCTCCCCGGCAACCTGGCCACGGCGATCTTCGCGATCTCCACCATCGGCCAGTTCTTCTGCGGCATGAGCTGCGTGACGTCGATGTCCCGGATGACCTACGCCTTCTCCAGGGACGGCGCCGTCCCCGGCTGGCGTCTGTGGTCCAAGGTCGACGTCAACCGGACGCCGGTCAACGCGATCATCTTCGGCTGCGTCGCCGCGCTCATCCTGACCCTTCCCGCCCTCTACCAGGCCCCCGGCGGCCTCCCGCTGGCGTTCTACGCGGTGGTCTCGGTCGCGGTCATCGGCCTCTACATCGCCTTCGCGATCCCGATCTGGCTCAGGCTGCGGATGGGCGACCGGTTCGAGCCGGGCCCGTGGACCCTGGGCTCGAAGTACAAGGTCATGTGCTGGATCGCGATCATTGAGATCGTCATCGTGTCGATCTACTTCATCATGCCGCTGGTCCCCGCGGCGGTGCCGTTCAGCAAGGACTTCACCTGGACCGCGGTGAACTACGCGCCCATCGTGGTCGGTGTGATGGTGCTCGGCATCGGCCTGTGGTGGGCGCTGTCGGCCCGGCACTGGTTCACCGGGCCGCGCCGTACGGTGGACGAGGTCGGCGAGGACCAGCCGGAGCCGGTCGGCTGACCGGCCCGGGACAGCGGCGCCCGGACAGCGGCGGCCGGACAGCCGCGGACCCCGCCTCGGACTCAGGGCCCGGGGCGGGGGTCGGCAGGTCAGCGCGCCTCGAAGGCCTCCGCGACAGCGGCCCTGACCCGGTCCATGGTTCCGGTGGCCGGGGCCTCCCTGTCCACCGAGGTCATGTCGACGTCGGGCATGCCGCAGGCAACCGCCCAGCCCCACGGGGTCAGGTCGCCGTCGACGTTGAGGGCGAACCCGTGGCTGGTGACGCCGCGGCTCTGCCGCATGCCGATCGAGACGATCTTCCGGCCCGTCCGCGTCGTCCACACGCCGGTCAGCAGCGCGGAGCCCTGCGGGGTGTCACGGCGCTCCGCCTGGACGCCGAGCGTGCCGAGCGCGCGCACCAGCCTGAGCTCGACCTCGCGGACGTAGTCGACGATCCCCTCGGTCTCGTCGAGCTTGACGATCAGATAGCCGACCAGCTGGCCGGGTCCGTGGTAGGTGAGCTGCCCGCCCCGGCCCGTGCTTACGATCGGAATGCCGTGGGAGGGATCGGGCAGGTGCTGCTGCAGGGTGCGCCTTCCGGCGGTGTAGACCTGCGGATGACTGAGCAGCCAGAGCGTGTCGGGGCGCTCGTCGCGCTGCCGCTGACCGACCAGGTCGGTCATCCGCTCCATCGCCTTCTCGTAGTCGACCAGGTCGTCCTGCACCAGTTCCAGCGGCCGTTCCCTCATGCCCCCAGAGTAGTTGTCAGTAGCGGACGGACGGAGCCTGGGGGATGAAGATCCACATCAGGATGTAGGCGACCCACATTGGTCCCGGCAGGAGGGAGAGCAGCAGCCACAGCACACGGACGACCGTGGGCGACCAGCCGAGGCTCTCCGCGATGCCGCCGCAGACGCCGGCGAGGATCTTGTGGTTTCTCGAACGGTGCACTTGTCGCTCCCTGGGTCGTTGTTGTTCACCCGGTTCAACGAAGGGCGGAAAACCTCTCGTTCCCGAGGAGACCCTGAGAAAACCCTGACAGGGTTCACACCGATGCCGGGACGTCCTGTCCCGGGCACCCCGCGACCAGAGGCGGTCACGGGTGGATCCGCTGGTCGCGACCGACGTCGACCGGCCACATGGCCGGTCGCGACCAGCGGGCGGACGTGCGTCCCCGCTCGCGTGGGACCTCTCCTACCGGCCCTACTGGCCGAGAATCCTGCGTACCCAGGTACGGCGGGTCTCAAGGGCGTAGACGCCCAGCCTGCTCTCCGGGAAGTACATCTCGAAGCCGTGGAAGCCACCGCTCCACACGTGGAGCTCGGCCTCGCCGCCCGTGGCCCAGATGCGGTTGGCGTACTCGACGGACTCGTCACGGAACAGCTCCGCCGAGCCCAGCTCGATGTACGCCGGAGGCAGGCCGGACAGGTCGGTGGCCCGCGCGGGCGCGGCGTACGGCGAGACGTCGGGGCCGCCAACCGTGTCGCCGAGCACCGACTTCCAGGCGAAGAGGTTGGCGGCCCTGTCCCAGGTGCCGATCCCGTCGTACTGGTAGGTCGAGACGGCCTCGTTGCGGTCGTCCAGCATGGGGACCAGCAGGAGCTGTCCGGCCAGCTTGGGGCCCTTGCGGTCGCGGGCCATCAGCGACATCGCGGCGGCCAGGTTGCCGCCCGCGCTGCCGCCCATGACGATCAGGCGGTCCGGGTCGTAGCCCAGTTCCTCGGCGTGGTCGGCCATCCAGAGCAGACCGGCGTAGCAGTCCTCCGCGGGGCCGGTTCCCGGGTTCTCCGGGGCGAGGCGGTACTCCACGTTGACCACGACGAAGCCGAACTCGACGATCATGTCGACCAGGCGGGGGGTGTCCATGTGCCGGTTGCCCATGACCAGGCCGCCGCCGTGCATGTTGTACAGGCCGGGAGCGCCCTGGACTCGCTCCTTCGGCCGCAGGATGGTGACGGCCAGATCGGGGGCTCCCTGCCGGCCCGGGATCGTGCGCTCCTCGAACTCGACGGGCCGGTCACCGATGACCACCGCGGGAGGCTGGGCCATGGCCTCGCCGCCCGCGCGCGCGGCGGACAGCGTCTCCGCGCTCAGCGGCGGCGGCGGCGGGTTGTCACCGCTCATCGCGGCGAGCATCTCCCCGAGCTCGGGGTCGAAGGGGACGGGGGAAACAGTCGTCATGGGGGGACCTCGGTCATCATGAAACGGCGGGCACAGTCGCCCGTTTCGGACAGCCTAAATTGCCGGTTCGGCCCTTCGAATTCGGACCCCTAACCATATACGATTTCCTGTCGGTTTCATGGTCGGAAGGCCGCGGCACGGCCGGGAGAACGTCGAAGACCTCCGTGGAACACCCCCGGCCGCGCGCCCGCCCACCCCGAGGGGGAGATCAGTCGTCGAAGGTGTACCTCCGCCCGTCAGGCCCCTCGGAGACGTGCACCTTCGCCTCGGGCTCGTCCCGCTGCTGGACGGAGACCTCCCAGTTCCCCGCCTCGGGCCTGAGGGTGCCCAGGAGCCGGTTGGCGTTCTTCGAGGCGGCCTGCAGGTCGGAGGTGAAGTCGGTCCCGCCGGGCAGCCGGTCGCGCCGTACCACAGCGACCGTGATCTCGGTCGGTCCGCCTCCGGAGCTGCTGAACTCCCACAGGGCGGGCTTGGCCCCGCACGGCAGCGACTTGGCGAGGACTCCGCTCCTGTCGGCCTTTCCGGCCCAGATGAAGGCGTGCAGGTCCTCGCCCGCGCACCTGACATACACCCGTGCCCCGTCCTTGACCTCGACCTTGAGGGCGAACCTCTTGTTGATCTCGGTGTAGCGGTGCCCCTCTACCTGGTGACCGTTGGGCACTCCCGCGAGGTTCCGCTCGCCCCGCGCGGCGAACGTCGTGCCGTCCAGGCAGATGTCCGGGGAGCAGGACGAGGTGAGGACGTACCCGTCGTGGACCGCGATCTCCCACAGGCCCGCACCCGGCGTGGCGTCCGCGAGCACCCGGTCGAAGTCCCCGGAGGAGAGAGCGCCGTCGCTTCGATCCCTGATGTCCTGCGACACCTGGGAGGCGGGCACGGTGAACGCCTCAACCGTGACGGGGACACCCTCCCTCGCCTCGCCGAGGGAGCCGCTCATGGTCCACTGGGTGTCGTCCGCCCCGCACTGTCCGCCGTCCACCTGGTCGCCCAGGCGCACGAACGCCCAGCCCGCCGCGCAGTTCACCCGATAGAAGGTCCTGCCGCTCCTGGGCGTGAACGAGAGCCGCTCCACCTTGCCCGTGCTCTCCGAGCGCGCGCCCGCCAGCCGTACCCCCTCCTTATTCTCCCCCGGGCTCCCTTTCTCGCCCACACTGGCCGCGATATTGGCCTGACGTCCCTTTCCCCCAGGCAGGCCGGCCAGCAGGGACGGCGTCAGCACGGCCAGGACCGCGAGCGCGGCGGCCAGCGTCCCCGCCGCCGCCCACCGGCGCCCGCGCCTGATCCTCCGTCCCCGCGCGAGGATGCCGTCGAGGCCCGCGGCGCCCCCGCGGCCGCCGCCCTCGCTCCGCGCGGCGAGCAGTTCCCTCAGGTCGTGCTCGGTGTGGCTCATCGCTCCGCTCCCGTCATCGTCTGAACACCCTGGTCGACCCGTAACCGGGTCAGCGCCCTGCCGAGCTGGCTCTTGACCGCCCCGACCGAGCAGCCGAGCACGTCGGCGACCTGGGTCAGGGTCATCTCCTCGAAGTAGTGCAGGACGACCACCGCGCGCTGACGGTTCGACAGCGCGCCGATCGCCGTCCAGAGCGCGTCCCTCTCCCCGAGGTCGCGGGTGAAGTCCCGCGCGACCGCCCGCTCGGGCAGCTCCGCCGTCGGGACCTCTCCCCGCCAGCGCCGCCGCCACCACGAGGCGTGCGTGTTCGCGATGATCCGGTAGACGTACGGGTCGGGATCGCCGTCGATCCTGCGCCAGGCCAGCCACGCCTTGGCCAGCGCCGTCTGCACCAGGTCCTCGGCGACCGCCCAGTCCCTGGTGAGGAGATACGCCGTTCTTCGCAGCCGTTCGTTACGCTGCGCGACGTACTCCACGAACTCAGTCATTCTTGCCTCCAGCGTTACGCCTTCGAGGATGACTACCGCTCGGGCCCGGCATCCGGATGACAGCCGATCTCAACCGAATGACCGGGTCACGTAAGCCCCCCGGCTCCGCTAGCCTCGCCTACGTCACGCATACGCGCTGGGACGGAAGGTGCCCAAGTTGATCGGCTGGTTCGAAGCGGTGGTCCTCGGGCTCGTTCAGGGATTGACAGAGTTTCTGCCGATCTCCTCCAGCGCCCACATCAGGGTCGTATCAGCACTGTTCGGCTGGTCCGATCCGGGAGCCGCGTTCACCGCGGTGATCCAGATCGGCACCGAGGCCGCGGTGGTCATCTACTTCCGCAAGGAGATCTGGGAGATCATCTCCACCTGGGTCAGGGCGCTGTGGACACCCGCCCTGCGCGCGCACCACGCCGCCAGGATGGGCTGGTACATCATCGTCGGCACCCTGCCGATCGTGGTGCTCGGCCTGCTGTTCAAGGACAGCATCGAGACCGTCTTCCGCGACCTGCGCCTGATCGGCACCACGCTCATCGTCTTTGGAGCGATCCTCTGGTTCGCCGACCGTACGGCCCGCAACAAACTGACCCTGGAGCGGCACCTCAGCTTCCCGCACGCCCTGATCTACGGCTTCGCCCAGTCGCTCGCCCTCATCCCCGGCGTCTCCCGCTCCGGCGGCACGGTCAGCGCGGGCCTGCTGCTCGACTACCGCAGGGAGGAAGCGGCGAAGTACTCCTTCCTGCTGGCCATCCCGGCGGTGCTCGGCGCGGGCCTGCTGGAGCTGTTCAAGATCGGCGACGGTGCGAGCCCCGCCTGGGGCCCGACGATCCTGGCCACCGTGATCTCGTTCGTCGTCGGCTACGCGGCGGTCGCGTGGTTCCTGAAGTACATCAGCACGCACAGGTTCACCGGCTTCGTGATCTACCGGATCGTCCTCGGCATCGCCATCATCGCCCTGGTGAGCCTCGACGTCCTCAAGCCCCTGGCCTGAAAGGCTCCCGACGAGAGCAGGGCCACCCCCGACGGGGGTGGCCCTGTTCGTTTGAGGCAGGCCGTTCTGAGTCTCGTCGGCTATGTTCCGGCCGATCCGACCCGGCGTGCCTTCACATGAATTCGCGGCCTAGAGGAAGTAGTAGACGTCGACCTTACCGTCGGCACGGTTGGAGAAGACGGCCTCTCCCGCCACCTGGGCCGGAGCGCTGTTGACGAACGCGACGGCGGCCGCCGGATTGGCCTGAACGGTCTGCCGCCAGATCTTGGGGGCTGCCGCAAGGCTTCCCTTGCTGACATTCTGCGCTTCGCTCATGCTGATCACTGCCTTTCTGCCAACTGACTCTCACCGAACGCGGCCCAACCCATGTATTTCACGACACAAAAGAAATGCATATGGCCTACGAGTCACATCGGACTCGAATTCGGATAGGAAAAGCATTCTGTCGTGATCAACAAAATGCCAAATATGCATTTTTTTAGGAAAATGGTATTTGAGTAATCGCGGCAGACGGGCCTGCCGCCGTCCCGCGGACGGCCCAGGTCGGAGAGACTGGCCTGGTGCGTTCAGACTGGTCCGGCCTTCCCGTCCGCCACGTCCTGCCCGAACTGTTCGCGGCCCTGGACGAGCGGGGCGTCGCCGTGCTCACCGCGCCGCCGGGCACCGGCAAGACCACGCTCGTCCCGCTCGCGCTGGCCGGGCTGATCGGCGACCTCGCGCAGGCCGGGCCGGGCGGCGCCCCGCCGCCGAGGCGGGTGGTCGTGGCCGAACCCCGCCGCATGGCGGTGCGGGCCGCGGCGCGGCGGATGGCGTGGCTGCTGGAGTCCGAGGTCGGCGCGGAGGTCGGGTTCTCGGTGCGCGGCGAGCGCCGGGCCGGCGCGAAGACGGTCGTCGAGGTCGTCACCACGGGAGTGCTCCTGCAGCGGCTCCAGCGCGATCCCGAACTCGAGGGCGTGGACGTGGTGCTGCTGGACGAGTGCCACGAACGTCATCTGGACGCCGACACCGCCCTGGCCTTTCTCCTCGACGTCCGCTCAACCCTCCGCCCCGACCTGCGGCTCGTCGCGGCCTCCGCGACGGCGGACGCCGCCGCCCTGGCGGGACTGCTCGGCTCGGAGACGGCGGCGCCGATCGTGCACGCCTCCGGTACCGCCCACCCCGTCACCCCCGTCTGGGCGCCCCCGCCCAGGCCGGTGACGCCCCCGCGCGGCCTGCGGGTTGATCCCGCGTTCCTGTCCCACGTGGCCGACGTCGTACGGCGTGCGCTGGGCGAGCAAGAGGGGGACGTGCTGTGCTTCCTGCCGGGGGTCGGCGAGATCGGCAGGGTGGCCGCGGCGCTCCAGGCCGCCGGGAAGGTCCGCGATACCGGGAAGGTCCGCGATACCGGGGAGGTCCACGGTGCCGGGGAGGTCCGGGGCGTCGAGGTGCTCCAGGTGCACGGCCAGGCCCCGGCCCGTGTCCAGGACGCCGTGCTGTCACCGGGCACGCGCAGGCGGGTCGTGCTCGCCACCTCGGTCGCCGAGTCGAGCCTGACCGTTCCCGGCGTCCGGATCGTGGTCGACTCCGGTCTCGCCCGCGAACCCCGCACCGATCACGCCAGGGGGCTCGGCTCGCTGACCACGGTCCGGGTGTCCAGGGCCTCCGCCACCCAGCGCGCGGGCCGGGCGGGGCGTGAGGCGCCGGGCCTGGTCTACCGGTGCTGGTCCCAGGCCGAGCACGACAGGCTTCCCGAGCACGCCCAGCCCGAGATCGCCCTCGCCGACCTGACCGGCTTCGCCCTCCAGGCGGCCTGCTGGGGCGACCCCGCCGCCACCGGGCTGGCTCTGCTCGACCCGCCCCCGCCCACCGCGCTGGACGCCGCCCGACGGACCCTGCACGCCCTGGGCGCCCTGGACGCGCCCGAGGGCCGGGTCACGGCCAGAGGCCGCCGGATGGCGGAGGCAGGGGTCCACCCTCGCCTTGCCCGGGCCCTGCTCGACGTCGGGGCCGGGGCGGCCGAGGTGGTCGCGCTGCTGTCCGAGCAACTTCCCCGAGACGCGGACGACGACCTGGTCGCGGTCTGGCGCGCGGCCCGCCGGGGCGGCGACGGGTTCGCCGCCCGCTGGCGTCAGGAGGCGAAACGCCTGGCCCTGGCCGTGGCCCGGCGGGAGCGGCCTCCCCGGTCCGGCTCCGCCGCGAACTCACGCCCTGCCGAGGCCACCGCGACCGAACCGCCACAGCCAGGCGAGGGCGCGGTTACCGTGCCGCAGAAGCCAGGCGAGGGCACGGTGACCATGCCGCAGAAGCCAGGCGACGACGCGGTGGCCGGGCTGGTCGTGGCACTGGCCTACCCGGAGCGGGTGGCCAGGCGGCGGGGCGGCTCCTATCTGATGGCGTCGGGAACGGCGGCCGAGCTACCGCCTGGGTCGCGGCTGGGGAGTGCGGAATGGCTCGCGGTCGCGGTCGCGGACCGGCCCGCCGGGTCGGCGGCGGCCCGTGTCAGGCAGGCCGTGGTGATCGATGAGGAGATCGCCAGGTTCGCCGCGGCCCCCCTGTACGGCTCCGCGGAGGAGATCGGATGGCGGGTCCCGCCGGGTGAGCGGCGCGGCGACGTCTCGGCCCGCCGCGTCGAGCGCCTCGGCGCCATCGAGCTGTCCTCTGCCCCGTTGCGCGACGCCGACGTCAGGCCCGCCCTCCTGTACGGCCTGCGCACCGAGGGCCCGTCGATCCTGCGGTGGACGTCCGAGGCCGTCGCCCTGCGCGAGCGTCTGGCCTTCTGCCACCGCACGCTCGGTGACCCCTGGCCCGCCGTCGACGACGCGGCCCTGGCCGACGCGGCCGACCTGTGGCTGGAGCCCGAGCTGTCCCGTGCCCGCCGCAGGGCCGACCTGGAACGCCTCGACGTGGCCTCGGCGCTCGGCCGCCTGGTGCCCTGGAGCGCGCGTCTCGAGGACACCGCTCCCGAGCGGATCGAGGTGCCGAGCGGGTCACGGATCAGGGTCGACTACTCCGGTGAGCAGCCGATCCTGGCCGCCAAGCTCCAGGAGCTGTTCGGCTGGGATGAGACACCGCGCGTCGCGGGGGTGCCGCTGGTGATCCACCTGCTCTCCCCCGCGGGGCGTCCCGCCGCGGTCACCGCCGACCTGGCCTCCTTCTGGCGCGGTGACGGCTACCGCTCGGTCAGGGCGGAACTGCGCGGCCGTTACCCCAGGCATCCCTGGCCGGAGGATCCGCTGTCCGCCGTGGCCACCCGCCGTACCAATCCCCGCCGCTGAGCGGGCCCGGCCGTCACCACACCAGGCGGTCCCCCACGGGAACGACGTCCTCGAAACGGATGACCGGGAAGTCCATCGAGTAGATGCCGCCGCCGGTTGCGGAGGAGACCGCAAGGGCCGCCCGGTAGAGGATCTCCATGTCGGAGCGGTGCGGATCACGTGCCTCGATCTCCAGGCCGACCACGTGGCCCGAGTCATGCGCGGGCCCGCCGGGGGACAGGCGCCCTGGGCGGCGCGGAGGGTGGTTCGGGTACTCGTAGGTGACGAGGATGGGGTCGCCCTTCCTGCCCTCGATGCGGCAGACGCGCAGGTCGTGGTCGTGGTCGACGGTCCGCTCGCCGAGGATGGGACATACCAGCTCGGCGACCCTCTCGCAGCCGACGCGGAGGTGGCCGTCCAGACGGACCTCAAGGTCAACGTAGGCGCAGGCGTCGTCGTACTCCCCCGGCGGATACAGGGTGCCGCCGAGACGGGCGGCCAGGCCCGCCAGGAGGTAGCGGCTCGCGGCTCGCCCGCCGCCGCAGGCGATGACCGCTCCGCGCCTGCCCGCGGGGACTCGTGCCAGCGTGGCCTGATCCTCGGTGACCTCGGCGAGACGCAGCCTGGTACCCCGCGCGGTGAACCGGTCCCCGGAGACGGTCAGGCCGGGGTCGTACAGGCGGAGCAGGGTCTCCAGCCTGTCGGGGTCGGTCGGGCGATGGGTGAGCAGGGCGGGGTTGAGGCGTAGCTGCCGAGCCGTGCGATCGAGGAACCACATGTCCCCGAGTGTGCCGACGGGCGCTTGGGGGTGGCTTGTGGTTCACATGCCCTCGAACAGGAGCTATCGTAGTGATATCACTTCGATAGCAAAGGTGGAGCACATGGAACGACGTGCCTTCCGGGTCAACGGTTTCGCCGTTCTGGTCGGGTTGCTGGTTCTCGGCGGGGTCCTGGCCGCGGCGGCGCTGGCGGTCAATGTCGGGGCTCTCGCCGTGGCCGCGGCCGTGTGGGGGGTGATCGCGATCATCGTGAGCACCGGCCTCGTGGTGATCAACCCGAACGAGGGGAAGGTCGTGCAGTTCCTCGGCCGCTACGTCGGATCGGTGAACGAAGCGGGTTTCCAGTGGGTGCTCCCGTTCACCAGCAAGCGGCGGATCACCCTGCGGGTCCGTAACTTCGAGACGGCCAAGCTCAAGGTGAACGACGCGGACGGCAACCCCGTCGAGATCGCCGCCGTCGTCGTCTACCGGGTGACCGACACGGCGAAGGCCGCGTTCGCCGTGGACGACTACGAGGAGTACATCGCGATCCAGTCGGAGGCCGCCGTACGGCACCTGGCCACCAGCCACCCTTACGACGCTCACGAGGAGAACCGCACCAGCCTGCGCGACGGCACCGAGGTCGCCGCCGAGCTCACCACCGAGCTGAGCGACCGCACCGAGCTCGCGGGGGTCGAGGTGCTGGAGGCGCGCATCACCCACCTCGCGTACGCTCCCGAGATCGCCCAGGCGATGCTCGTCCGCCAGCAGGCCACCCAGGTGGTCGCGGCGCGTACCCAGATCGTCGCGGGCGCTGTTGGTATGGTCCAGCTGGCACTGACCCGGCTGGCCGAGGAGGGCGTCGTGGAGCTCGACGAGGAGCGCAAGGCTCAGATGGTGTCCAACCTCCTGGTCGTCCTGTGCGGCGACCGGGCGACCCAGCCGGTGGTCAACGCCGGCAGTCTGTATGCCTGAGCGGAAAAAGATCCTGCTCAGACTGGATCAGACCGTCTACGAGGCGATCGCCAAGTGGGCGGCCGACGATCTGCGGAGTGTCAACGCCCAGCTGGAGTACGCGCTGCGCCTGGCACTCAGGGGAGCGGGCCGCGACCCCAGGCGAACCGAGCGGGATAACGCCGACGAGCTGGACAAGTCACCTGATTGAGACGTGAGACGCTTCCCCTGGCGCATTCACCGGACGACACTCGGTTCATGTCGTGGGTGGGAAGGTCCGCAGCCGAAATAGCGGAGGCCGTGCGACGAGGGGAGGTCACCGCGCCGTCTGTCGTCGAGGAGCATCTTCAGGCGATCGCCGAACGTGACGGGCGCATCGGGGCGTTCCGCAGGGTCCGCGCCGAGCGGGCGCTCGCCGAGGCGCGGGCCGTACAGGAGCGAGAGGACCTGGCGGAGCTGCCGCTCGCGGGCGTGCCCGTGGCGATCAAGGACAACATCGCGATCAGGGGCGAGGCGGCGCGCAACGGGTCAGCGGCGACGTCGTCCGCCGCCGCAGCCGAGGACCACCCGGTGGTGGCCAGGCTCAGGGCGGCGGGCGCGGTGGTCGTCGGGATCACCAACGTGCCGGAGCTCTCCCTGGCCGGGTTCTGCGACAGCGTCTACGCCGTGACCCGCAATCCGTGGGACCCGAAGCGCACCCCCGGGGGGTCGTCGGGCGGCAGCGCGGCAGCGGTGGCCGCCGGGATGGTCCCGCTGGCCCACGGCACCGATGGGCTCGGCTCGCTGCGCATCCCCGCCGCCTGCTGCGGGATCGTCACGATCAAGCCTGGCCGGAAGGTGATCCCGCCACCCGAGCAGGACTGGTACGGCATGTCGGAGAACGGCCCGCTGGCCACGACCGTGACCGATCTCGCCCTGGCCCTGGCGGTGATGGCGGGCGACATGTCCCTGGCCCGCTCCGGCGTCTCCCTGGCGCCCTCCGGCGCATCATCCCCGAGGTCCTCCGGCGAGGGCGGGACGGGATCACTCTGGACCGACGGCGAGGGCGGGACGGTGCCGCTCTGGACCGACGGCGACATCGGCGGCCGTCCCGGCGGGCCGGTTCCCGCAGAGCCCTCGGGGCTGCGGATCGCGATGGCCCGCTCGCCGCTGCCACCGGGATTCACGGTCGATCCCGAGTTCCAGCGGGCGGTCGTCGAGGCGGCCCACACCCTCGGCTCCGCGGGACACACCGTGGTCGAGCACGAGGCGCGGCTGCCGAGCTGGCTGGGCAGGGCCACGATCGCCACCTGGTTCGCGTGCGCCCTGCGGGACGTGCGGGGACTCGACCCGCGCAGGCTTGAACGCCGTACCAGATCCCTGGCGAGGGCGGGCAGGTTGCTCGCCAGGATCGGGATGGACGGCTCGGCGCCCCGGGAGCGCTGGCGCGCCCGCGGGGCCGACCAGTGGTTCGGCGACGCCGACGTGCTCGTCACCCCGACACTGGCCGCCGCCCCTCCCCTCGCGGAGCGCTGGGGGCGCCGCGGGCTGCTGGAGAACACGCGCGTCAACGTGACGTACGCCCCCGCGACCAGCAGCTGGAACATGGCGGGCTGGCCCGCCGTCAGCATCCCGTACGGCTGGCACTCAACAGGCATGCCGATCGGCGTCCAGCTCGTCGCCCCTCCGGGGGGTGAGTCCCTGCTGCTGGGCCTGGCCCTGCAACTGGAGGCCGCCCATCCCTGGCTCCGCCACGCCCCGCTCACCTGAGAAGCTCGCTCGACGTCCATCGCTGTGCACTCTTCGTGCACTCTTCGCGCACTCGAAACGGACCGGGGCAGGCGGCCCGTCCCGGGTGGGACGGGCCGCCGCCGTGAGCCACGACGGACGCGGAGACCGGGCGGAACGGGCTCGGAGACCGGGCGGGACGGGCCGCCCGCCCGGTCATGACGGGCTCAGAGACCGTTCGGGTGCCAGACCGTCTTGGTCTCCAGGAACGCCGTCAGCCGCCTGGTGCCGGGGTCGGCGAACCAGTCGGCTCCGGCCGTTCCGCGGTTTCCCGCCGGGCGCAGGACGCGCTTGAGGTTCTCCGCGGCCGCCTCCTCGCACGCGATCGCCAGGTCCCCGTCGGTGACGCCGGTGAGGTCGAGGGCGTTGACGTCCATGTGCGCCGCCAGCCAGGGAGCTATCTCCGCCACCGAGCCGGTGAGGACGTTGACCACGCCGCCCGGCAGGTCGGAGGTCGCGAACACCTCGGCCAGGGTGATGGAGGGCAGCGGAGCCCGCTCACTGGCCACCACGACGCAGGTGTTGCCGGTGACGATCACCGGGGCGACCACCGAGACGAGCCCGAGCAGGGGATCGTCGGGGGCGACGACCGCGACGACGCCCGTCGGCTCCGGCGAGGAGAGGTTGAAGTACGGCCCGGCCACCGGGTTGGCCGACCCGGCCACCGCGGCGATCTTGTCCGACCAGCCCGCGTACCAGACCAGCCGGTCGACGGCCGCGTCGACGGCCCTGCCCGCCTCCGCCTTCCCGGTGCCCGCTTCGGCCAGCTCGGCGATGAACTGCGCCCTGCGGCCCTCCAGCATCTCGGCCACCCGGTAGAGGATCTGCCCCCGGTTGTACGGCGTCGCCCCCCACCAGCCGGGGAAGGCCTTGCGCGCGGCGGAGACCGCGTCGCGGGCGTCCTTGCGGGAGGCCTTGGACGCGTTGGCGAGGAAGTCTCCCCTCGAGGAGGTCACGGCGTAGGACCTTCCGCTCTCCGACCGCGGGAACGCCCCGCCGATGTACAGCTTGTAGGTCTTGCGCACGGCCAGCCGTACCGACTCGGCCTTACTCATCTCCCCGCCCTCTCCACGTGCTCTCCTGCTGTGCCAGCCGGGCCGGCACGAAGATCTGGCCGCAGCGGCTCACCCCGCACCGGTGGGCGAACCAGCCGCGCAGCACCGGACGACCGGCGCGGGCGAAGCCGTGGCCCCTGGTGGCCTGGGCGCGGCGGGGGCGGCGCCTGGACTCGCGGTTGTCACACATCGAGATACGCCTCCAGACCGTGACGTCCGCCTTCTCTTCCGTACCCGGACTCCTTGTAGCCGCCGAACGGCGACGCCGGGTCGAACCTGTTGAAGGTGTTGGCCCACACGACCCCGGCACGGAGCCTGTCGGCCATCCACAGGATGCGCGACCCCTTCTCGGTCCACACGCCCGCGGACAGGCCGAACGGGGTGTTGTTGGCCTTCTCGACCGCCTCCGCCGGAGTGCGGAAGGTCAGCACGGACAACACGGGGCCGAAGACCTCCTCCCTGGCGATCCGGTGCGACTGCGCGACCCCGGTGAAGATCGTCGGCGGGAACCAGAACCCCCGGTCGGGCAGCGGGCACACCGGGGACCAGCGCTCGGCGCCCTCCGCCTCCCCGAGGTCGGACAGCTCACGGATCTTGGCGAGCTGCGCCGCGGAGTTGATCGCGCCGATGTCGGTGTTCTTGTCCAGCGGGTCGCCGAGGCGGAGCGTGGCCAGGCGCCGCTTCAGCGCGCCGAGCAGTTCGTCGGCGACCGACTCCTGGACCAGCAGCCGCGAGCCCGCGCAGCAGACGTGCCCCTGGTTGAAGAAGATCCCGTTGACGACGCCCTCGACGGCCTGGTCCAGCGCGGCGTCGTCGAACACGATGTTGGCGGCCTTGCCGCCCAGCTCCAGGGTGACCTTCTTGCCGGAGCCCGCGACGGACCTGGCGATCAGGCGGCCGACCTCGGTCGAACCGGTGAAGGCGACCTTGTCGACGCCGGGGTGGTTCACCAGGGCGGCGCCGGTCTCGCCCGCGCCGGTCACGATGTTGACCACGCCAGGCGGGAGGTCGGCCTGCCGGCAGATCTCCGCGAACAGCAGCGCGGTCAGCGGGGTGGTCTCCGCGGGCTTGAGGACGACGGTGTTGCCGCAGGCCAGCGCGGGGGCGATCTTCCAGGCCAGCATGAGCAGCGGGAAGTTCCACGGGATGACCTGGCCCGCGACGCCCAGCGGCCTGGGGTCGGGGCCGTAGCCCGCGTAGCCCAGCTTGTCGGCCCAGCCCGCGTAGTAGAAGAAGTGCGCCGCGACCAGCGGCAGGTCGACGTCACGGGACTCGCGGATCGGCTTGCCGTTGTCCAGGGACTCCAGCACGGCCAGCTCGCGCGAGCGCTCCTGGATGATGCGGGCGATCCGGAACAGGTACTTGGCCCGCTCGGAGCCGGGCATGGCCGACCAGGTGCCGAACGCCTTCCTCGCGGCGCCGACCGCCCTGTCGACGTCCGCCTCCGTGGCCCAGGCGACCTCGGCCAGGACCTCCTCAGAGGCGGGGTTGATGGTCTTGTTGCGGTTGTCGCCCTCGGAGTCGACCCACTCTCCGCCGATGAACAGCTGGTAGGACGGCTTGATGTCGACGACGTCGCGGGACTCGGGGGCCGGTGCGTATTCGAACATCGATCAGTCCAAGGTGAAGTAGTCGGGGCCCGCGTACCTGCCGGTCGCCATCTTCTGGCGCTGCATCAGCAGGTCGTTGAGCACGCTGGACGCGCCGAGGCGGAACCAGTCGGGGTCCAGCCAGCCGTCGCCGACGGTCTCGTTGACGAGGACCAGCATCTTGATCGCGTCCTTGGTCGTCCGGATGCCGCCCGCGGGCTTCACCCCGACCTTGCGTCCCGTCGCGGACAGGAAGTCGCGAACCGCCTCCAGCATGACCAGCGTCACCGGGAGGGTCGCGGCGGGCTGCACCTTGCCCGTCGAGGTCTTGACGAAGTCGGCCCCGGCCAGCATGGCCAGCCAGGACGCGCGCCGTACGTTGTCGTAGGTCGCCAGCTCACCGGTCTCCAGGATCACCTTCAGGTGCGCGGCGCCCCGCGACGCGTCTCCCACGCGGTCGCAGGCGGCCTTGACCGCGGCGATCTCCTCGAAGACCTTGAGGTAGTCGCCGGAGAGGAAGGCCCCCCTGTCGATCACCATGTCGATCTCGTCGGCCCCGGCCGCGACCGCGAACGCGGTCTCGGCGACCTTGACGTCCAGGGACGACCGGCCGCTGGGGAACGCGGTCGCGACACTGGCGACCTTCACGCCGGAGCCGCCGAGCGCGCCCACCGCCTGGGCGACCAGGTCGGGGTAGACGCACACGGCGGCCACTTTCGGCACGGAGGGATCGTTCGGGTCGGGACGGACCGCCTTGGCGCACATCGCGCGAACCTTGCCCGGCGTGTCCGCGCCTTCGAGCGTCGTCAGGTCCACCATGCGGATGGCCAGGTCGATGGCCCACGCCTTGGCCGTGGTCTTGATCGATCGGGTGCCGAGCATCGCGGCTCGCTGGTCGGCGCCCACACGGTCGACACCGGGCAGGCCGTGGAGGAAGTTCCGCAACGCGACGTTGGACGAGGCCACGTCAGCGAGCGAAGCAGTCATAGTTGACACCTCTCCAGCATGCCGACTGGTCTGATTACTTCCAAACTGGACCCTGCCCAGTCCGGCCACTGGTTTTCGTCAACATTCGCCGACAGCGGCCAGGGGTCCGCGGGGTTTCGCCCGCCCCCGGCTCATCCCGGGACGGGTGGGGTCTGCCATGGAGTACGCGCCCGGCGAGCCCCGGGTGCCGATGGCCACCCGGCCATCGACGGCACCCGCGCCGCCGGTCGTCACGGCCGCGCCCATGACGACCACCGCCGTGACGGCGATGACACCCGGCCTGATTCCGGGGTTCGTTTCCGATGGCTCCTCTTTCTTCAGGAGCCGCATTTTCTTCAGGAGCCACAGCCGACCGGGCCATGTAGAACGTGACATCCGAAATGCCACAGAAGAATCCCATCGTTTTCCATATCTTCGCCGTATGCCCCTTCTCGGCATTCAGTGCCCCTTCTTGGCATCCGGGGCCACCCGCTCTCCACAGTCCCCACCCGACGGTCAAGCGTGCCGTTTTATACCACCAAATCCCTCAATCACCCACTTCATCCCCGAATGCAGCTATATACGATCCAACAAGATGAACGAAGAACGAAAATCCCCATGATTTTCAATCTTGGTTCTACGGTCGCCACAAACGGACTTCTCACCCGAGCGGGCGGCGATCATAATGACGGCCAGGATCTTCTCGTCCAGGAATGGGAGCGTTTTTCCATGCCGCACACCGCACCACCGGCCCCCGACGATCCGCAAGAGGTGGCGGGATACCGGGTCGTCGGGAGGTTGGGGGACTCCCAACCTGCGGACGGCTACCTGGCCGTCGGGCCCTCCTCGACACAGGCGATCATCAGGTTTCTCTCTCCGGGCGCGAACCCCGAGCGCTTCCTGCGCGCCATCGAGCCGCTGCGGGGCGTGGCGGCGTTCAGCGTGGCGCAGGTGCTGGACGGCGGGCTGCACGAGGGCAGGCCCTACATCATGACCGAGTACGTGGAGGGAGAGACGCTGGCCGAGGCGGTCGCAGAGAGCGGCCCCCTGCGCGACGCGGCCCTGGACCGGTTCGCCATCGGCACGATGGCCGCACTGGCCGCCATCCACCGGGCGGGTGTCGTGCACGGCGACGTCCGGCCGGAAACGATCGTGCTGGGTCCTGACGGTCCCATCGTCGTGGACTTCGGGCTCGCCCAGGCGCTCGGCACGGTCGAGGACGGTCCGACCAGATCCGTCGGAGTGCCCGCCCACCAGGCGCCCGAGCTGCTGGGAGGCTCTGCACCCAGCGCACCGGCCGACGTGTTCGCCTGGGCGTCGACGGTGGTCTTCGCCGCGACGGGCGTCTCTCCGTTCGCGGCTGAAACGATGGCCTCGACCATCAACCGGCTCCTGCACGACGAGCCGGACCTCACCGCGATTCCCGGGGAACTGGGCACGGTGCTGGCGGAGTGCCTGGCGAAGGAGCCGGATGCCCGGCCCGCGGCGAACATCGTGCTGCTGCGCCTGATCGGCGAGTCATCCCTTCTGGAGGCGGCCACCGCCATCGCCACCGGGCAGGTGGCCGAAACACCCGCGCCCGCCCGCCCCTCCAGGCGGCGTACCGGACGCGTCGTGCTGCTGGGCACGGCTTTCCTGGCCGTTGCCGCGCTCTCCGGCGCCGTGGTGTATCTGGCCCTGCCACGGGCCGCCACGACCGTCGCCCGGCCTTCCTCTCCGGTCTCGGCCAGCGTCGCTCCCCGCCCCGCCACGACGGCGAAGCCGACCGCCGCGCCGTGGCAGAAGGTCGAGAAGGCCTCGACGACGATCAAGCTCGAAGGCACGTCGATCACCGTGCACGAACACCCCTCCGACCCGGTCAAGATCAGTGCGTATCTGAAGGTGAAAAGCCCGTTCACCGCCTACCTGCGAGACAAATCCGGAAAATTCCGCCAGGTCGGCCAGACGGAGGAACCATCCCTGTCACCGAACGGAACCTGGCTGGCGATGGTCCCGTGGATCAAGTTCCTCGACTCCGACTACGACCGCGTGACCCTGCGCGACTCCGCCGCCGGAACGGAGTTCACGGTCAGCACGGTCAAGCAACCACTGCAGTCGATCTCGCCTGTCTGGTCACGGGACGGCTCCAGACTGCTGTTGTCCGTCCGCGACCCCGAAAAGAAGATCATCACCGGTTTCGTGCTTGTCGATCCGGTGGCCAGGACCGCCAGCTACGTGGAGGCCGAGTACACCGGCAGCGAGGACCTGGTCTTCGGTTTCACCCCCGATGGACGGATCGCCCGCGGCTTCACGGACGGGAAACGGGTAGGAATCGACTTCTACGACACGACCGGGCGAGTGATCCGGTCGATGCCCTGGGTTGGCCGTCCGCGCGACCGCTCCTGGTTCTCCCCTTCAGGAGCGGTCTTCGCCACCGTCTGCCCGAAAGACGATGAAAGCCTCTGCGTCTGGGACGCCGCCACGGGAAACCGGCGGACGACGGTCCCGATTCCACCGCAGGCGCGCTGGTTCGGCTGGTTCAATGACGACAACGTCCTGATTCAGGTTCCGCACAAGAAGGAGTTCCGGATCCAGGTGATGGACTTCGCGGGGACGGTGCGACGCGTCCTGGCCGACGTGCCCGACCAGAAAGAGGCGTTCCTGAGGTTCGCGGGGACCCCGCGCTGATGCCCCTCGTCGCACCGCTCCTCGCCGGAGATCCGGACTCCGTGGCCGGGTATCGCGTGCTCGGCCGGCTCGGCTCCGGCGGGCAGGGCGTGGTGTACCTGGCGAAGTCGCCGGACGGAGAGCGTGTCGCGATCAAGGTGATGATCCGGCCTCTGACAGGGGAGGACCCGGCGACGCTTCCGGCCGAGACCGAACTCGCCCGCAGGGTTCGCGCCTTCTGCACCGCCCAGGTGCTTCAGACCGGAGTGGCCGGCGGCCGGCCCTACATCGTGACCGAGTATGTCGAAGGCCCGAACCTGGCGCAGGTGATCAAGGAGCGTGGCGCGTTGCGCGGCTCCGAACTGGGCAGGCTGGTGATCGGCACGATGACCGCCCTGGCCGCGATCCATCGGGCGGGGGTGGTGCACCGCGACTTCAAACCGGCCAACGTCCTGCTCGGCCGGGACGGCCCACGGGTGATCGACTTCGGCATCGCCCGCCTGCTGGACGCCACCGGCACCGGCGAAGTGATCGGTACGCCGCCCTACATGGCGCCGGAACAGTTCGAAGCGGAGGGTTCCGGGCCACCGGCCGACATGTTCGCCTGGGCCTGCACCATCGTCTGTGCCGCCACCGGCAGCCCTCCGTTCGGCACCGAGCCTGTACCCGTGGTGATCCATCGGATCCTGCACGTGCAGCCCGATCTGGACCGCCTGGAAGGCCTGGACGACGAGGTACGGGATCTGGTGATCGCCTGCCTGGACAAGAATCCCGCACGGCGGCCCACCGCGGCCCAGGCCCTGATGCGCCTGCTGGGCGAGCAGGTGCCGCCGGAGAGGATGTTCGGCGAGGGCAGCGAGCGAGCCCGGCCGCCGCACCGGCCTGCGCGGTCCCGCGGGCTCTGGCTCCGGATCACGACGCTAATGGCCGGCACCGGGCTGATCGTGGGTGGTCTGGCCGCCCTCCGGTACGGCGGATCGGACGACCGCCCGCCGGTCTCGTCACACTCCCCGTCGCCCCCGGCGATCCAGCCGACCATGGCTCCCGCCTCGGCGTCCGAGACCGCGCTCACCGGTTCCGGGGTTCGGCTGCTCGAGAACCCCGCCGACGGGATCTGGGTCTCCTCCTACCAGGACCCACGACGGGAGGGCAGCCCCGCTTTCGTGCGCGATCCCCGCTCGGGAGCCTTCGCCTACGTCGGCAACCTGCAGACTCCGGTGGTGGCCCCGGGTGGGCGCTTCGTCGCATCACTCATGGCGAGCCGTCTGGTCGCACCGGACTACGACCGCATACGCGTCACGGACCGCGCCTCCGGTGCCGCCTACGACATCCGCACCGTCGACCGGCCAATGATCACCGACAACCCGAACTGGTCCGCGGACGGCACCGAGATCCTGCTCACCGTTTACGACGGCATCGCCGACGACCGGCCGACCGTCGGCTTCGTCGTGGTGAACGCGATCGAGCGCACGGCGCGGATCACCCGGCTGCCCGTTCCCGGGCACCGTACCTATCTGTGGGGTCCCGAACCCGGCACCGTCATGCGCCGCGACTCCGGCGAAACAGTCCAGACCTACAGCCGGGACGGCCGACCGCTACGGACCTTCCCCGGTGTGGGCCGGCTGATCGACGCACGACACGGTAAGACCCCTGGAAACGGCATTTTCCTCACCTTCTGCCCGGACCGGTCCGGGGATCGGTGTGTCTGGAACTATCCGGACGGTGCGCGACGGGCCCGGATTCGACTCGACAAGCAGGTCACCGTATACGGCTGGCTCTACTCCGAGCACTTACTGGCGGTCCGCAGGGGCAAAGAGGTCACAGAGGTGGTGGCGCTGGACATCTCAGGAAAGACCATCCGAGTGCTCGCCCGCGGTCCCTCCGCCGATCTCAAAAAGATCGTTCTCTGGTACACGGCGAAGTAAGGCGCTGAAGCCGTGACGGCCGGGCTCCGGCGGCTTCACGGATCATCCCGAAACGATCAGTAAGGCGGTCGGCCTCCGCCCTAGGTATCTCCGGCCTCCAGGACCGCATGGAGATAGGGCATCCGTCCGATGTGGCGGGTGGGGCCTTAGGACGACTCTTGAGTGTGTAAGGAAGTCGCACCACCCGGGACAACGGTCCCGTGAGGAGGATCCAGAGATGGCTCCCGAGTTTCACCTTCAACTGATCGACCAGCGGGCGTCCCAGCTTCGCAAGGAGGCGGCCGACTACCGCCGTGCCCGCGAGGCCAAGCAGGAGAAGGACAAGCAGGACAAGCCCTCCTCCGGCGAGCGCCGCAAGGGCCTCTTCCGCAGGATCGCCTCCGCATGACCACGCCACGAGAGCCCGGCCGTCTCCTCCCGTCCGGCCGGGCCTCCCAGCCCCCGTAGGTCCTTTCGCTGAGCGATAAATGGGAAGAGGATCGCATGTAAGGCATGACATGCTGGAACACATGATGGGTCGGGCGGTAAGCCCCGTCTTCGTGGGGCGGGAGGCGGAACTCGCTGGCCTGGCCGAGGCCTTCGAGCAGGCACGGGACAACGCGGCCGCCGCGGTTTTGCTGGGGGGCGAGGCCGGGGGCGGCAAGTCACGGCTGATCGGGCGCTTCGCCGAACAGGCCGCGGGCGACGGGGCGCACGTGCTCATCGGCGGCTGCGTCGAGCTGTCGACCGAGGGTCTCGCCTACGCGCCGTTCACGGCGGCGATCCGCCAGCTCGTGCGCGAGTCCAGCGCGGAGGAGGTCGCCGCGCTGTTGCCGGGGGGCGGAGCGCGCGACCTGGCCAGGCTGCTGCCCGAGTTCGGGGAGCCGAGCGGAGACGTCGAGACCGACACCGCCAGGGCACGGCTCTTCGAGCAGATCCTCACCCTGCTGGAACGGCTGGCCGAACGCCGTCCGGTGGTCCTGGTCATCGAGGACATCCACTGGGCCGACCGCTCGAGCCGCGACCTGATCGCCTTCCTCAGCCGGAACCTCCGCGCCGCGCCGGTCCTGATGATCCTCACCTACCGCTCCGACGACCTGCACCGTCAGCACCCGCTCCGCCCCGTGCTCGCCGAGCTGGGGCGGGTCGACGGGGTCGTCAGGCTGGACCTGCCGCGGCTCACCCGGGACGAGGTCGCCGCCCAGATGGCCGGGATCCTCGGCAGGACCCCCGAGTTCGCGCTGGTCGGCCAGATCTTCGAACGCAGCGAGGGCATCCCCCTGTTCGTCGAGGCGCTCCTCGAGTGCGGCGAGGAGTGCTCCTACCCCGACTCCCTGCACGACCTGATCATCGGCGCCGTCGAGCAGCTCCCCGACGAGACCCAACGGCTGCTGCGCATCGCCGCCGCGGGCGGGATCCGGGTCGGCCACGCCCTGCTCGCCGCGGTCAGCGGGCTGTCCGACGTCGACCTGGAGGACACGCTGCGGCCCGCCATCGCGGCCAACGTGCTGCAGGTCGCCGACAGCCGGGCCTACGTCTTCCGGCACTCCCTGATCCGCGAGGCCGTACACGACGAGCTGCTGCCCGGCGAGCACACACGGCTGCACGCCCGCTTCGCCGAGGAGATCGGCAGGGACCGCACCCTGGTTCCCATGGGCCGGGCCGCCATCGAGATCGCCCACCACTGGTACTCCGCCCGCGACGACGTGTGGGCCCTCATCTCTGCCTGGGAGGCGGCGGCGAAAGCCGCGAAGACCTTCGCCTACAACGAGAAGATGCAGTTGCTGGGGCGAGTGCTCATGCTGTGGAACAAAGTCCCCGACGCCTCCTCACGGATCGGCGTCGACCACACCACCGTCCTGGAACAGGCCTCGGAGGCCGCCCACGCCTGCGGCGAGATCGACAGGGGCATGAAGTACGTCAAGGCCGCGCTGGACGAGCTGGACGAGCGCGCCGAGCCGGAACGGGTGGCCGAGCTGGTCGTACGGCTGTCACAGTTCAAGCTGTCCAAGCACAGGCCCGGGGTGCTCGACGACCTGCGCTACGCGGCGCGGCTGGTCCCGGACCCCAAGCCCGACCGCGCCCACGTGCTGTCCAAGCTGGGCTCGTTCCTGATCTTCCGCGGTGAGGTCGTCGAGGGCACAGCGCTCACCGAAGAGGCGCTGCAGATCGCCCGCGAGCACGGGGACGAGTGCCTTGAGGCCGACCTGCTGCTCAACCTCGCCATGGGTCACTCGATCGAAGGGTGCCTCGACAAGACGGTCGCCGTCAACGCGACCGCCCAGGCGATCGGCGAGCGCACGGGCTCGGGTCGCCTCCTATTACGCGCCATGGCCAACACGGTGGACGCGCTCAACAACATGGGCCGTTCCGTTGAGGCGATCGAGCTGGCGCTCGAAGGCGAGCGGCTGGCCAGGAAGTACGGCCGCTACCGTCTCTCCGGGACCTTCATGGCCAACAACAGGGCCGAGGCGCTGGAGGCGCTGGGCCGCTTCGAGGAGGCGGCCCAGCTGGCCGAGCAGGCGCTCACCATGGACCCGACCCTGCGCACCCGGCACCACCTGCGCCGGATCCGCGCGGACGTGGCGATCGCGCGCGGCGAGCTCGACGTGGTGAGATCGGTGCTGAACGAGGTGGACTCCTTCGCCGTCCAGGAGGAGTTCGCCCAGGAGCGATGGGCCAACGTCCGGCTCAGGATCGGCCTGTACCTCCTCGGCGACGAACCAATGGCCGCCCTGGAGATGGCCGAGCGGGTCATCCACGAGGCCCGGCTCACGAACAAGCCCATGCTGGGCTGGCGGGTGCTCGCCCTGCTGTCCACGGTCGTCGAGACCACGGAGACGCTCGCGCCGGAGCGGGCGGCGGCGCTGCGTTCCCTGGTGGAGGAGACCGGGGCCGTGATGGGCTCGCACAGCCCGGTCGCCGAGGCCTACCGGCTCAGCATCGGCCGCGACCACGACGCCGCCGCCACCGCCTGGGAGCGGCTCGACCGTCCTTTCTCTCGCGCCAAGTCGCTGCTCCACGCGGGGCGAGCGGCGGCGGGCGCGGGTGACCGCGAGGGTGCCGCGGTACGGCTGCGCACGGCCTACCCGATCGCCCTGGCGCTGTCGGCCCGGCCTCTGGTCACCGAGATCGAGGCGCTGGCCCGCAGGATCGGGGTGTCCCTCACGGGGGAGGGCGCCCCGGTCACGCCACCCGCGACGACGTCGCTGACCCCCCGCGAGCAGGAGGTCCTCCGGCTGGTCGCCCAGGGGCGGTCGAACCGCGACATCGCGACCGAGCTGTTCATCTCGGCCAAGACCGTGAGCGTGCACGTCTCGAACATCCTGGGCAAGCTCGGCGTCTCGACCAGAGGTGAGGCCGCGGCGGCGGCGCACCGCCTCGCCCTGATCGGCTGATTTCCTGCATCATGGGATCGGTCGGGGCGGGAAACCTGGATCGGCCGGGGCGGAGAACCGCGGGATCGGTCAAGGCGGGGAGAGGGGAAGCAGATGCGGAGCGAGAACAACATCGCCTTCGGCATGTCCGCTGCGCCCTCCCAGACACCGGGAGCACGTGAGACCCCCTCCGAGGCTGCGGGAATCCGCGATGCGGTCGCCGCCAACCTGCGCCGCACCCGCCTGGCGCGTGGTCTCAGTGTCCGGGAGCTGGCCGAGCTGACCGGCGTGAGCAAGGCACTCGTCTCCCAGGTCGAACGCGGCGTCGCCAATCCCACGGTCGAGGTGCTGTCACGCCTCGCGACCGCCCTTGAGCTGACCTTCGGCGAGCTGACGCGCATCCACCTGGTAGGGCCCGAGGTCATCCGGCGCAGCGAGAGCGTTCCCCTGCTGGTCGGCGACAGCGCGATCCGCACCCTGTTCGCCGCCCCGGACCGGCGCCGCTTCGAGCTGGCCGAGGGCGACATTCCCGCCGGAACCCGCAGCGCGAAGAGCTCGCACGGCCGGGGCTCGGTCGAGCACGCCTACGTGGTCTCCGGCGAGGTGACGGTCGAGACCGGCGAGTGGTCGGTGACCCTCACCGCCGGTGACGCCCTGCGCTTCGCCTCTGAGTCCGACCACATCTACGCGACCGGGGCCGTCCCGTGCCGGGTGCTGACGTTGATCTCCTTCTCCGAGGATTGAGCTCTCCTGCCCGAGGTTCGCGCTGCGGTGGGCGAGGTTCGCGCTGCGGTGGGCGAGGTTCGCGCTGCGGTGGGCGAGGTTCGCGCTGCGGTGGGCGAGGTTCGCGCTGCGGTGGGCGGGGTTCGCGCTGCGGTGGGCGGGTGGTCCGGCCGGCCGTCGTTGGTTGATCTCTGGGTGGTTCAGGCCTCCGGCCTGGCGGGCGCGGTGGTTTCCGTCCTTTAATACGCCGGCCGGACCACCCGCCCACCTCCGCGCCATCGTGCCCCTTCGTACGGCCCGCGGACCGTAGCCGCTTCCTTTCCCGCCGCCCAGTGTTCCGGCGGTGGCTGAAGCGATCGGTTACGGGTTCGGTTCAGGGCCGGTCGCCGTAGCTGAAGCTCCTGTGCGGGAAGGAGCGCAGGGCTGGGCGCCGTAGGGTCCTACTCCGCGGGGACCGCGGCGACGGCTTCGATCTCGATCAGGAGGTCGGGGCGGAACAGTCCCGCGACCTGCACGAGCGAGCTGGTCGGCGGGCGGTCCAGGTTGATGAACTCGTCGCGTACGGCCCGCACGGTCGCCAGCTCCGAGGTGTCCACGACGAAGATCGTCAGCTTGAACACGTCGTCCCAGGTCGCCCCGCCCGCCTCAAGCGCGGCCCCGACGTTCTGCATGACCAGGCGCGTCTGCGCCTCCCAGTCTCCCGCGGCGGCCACCGTCCCCTCAGCCGTGATCGGGACCTGCCCCGAGGTCCAGACGATCCTGCTGCCCGGCGGAATGCTGGCGACGTGGCTGTAGCCGTTGGTCGGGGGCAGGGTCGCGGGCGTGCCGAACTCGATCGATGTCATGTGTCCGTTCCTTGTGCTGTGCCGCCTAATCGCTGGAAACTCTGTCAGATCCTCTCCGTCCCCTCGACTCAGGCCTGCCCGATAGGGCGATCCCGTCCGGCGGTCCCATCCGGCGGTCCCATCCGGCGGTCCCATCCGGCGGGGCGGGCCTCCCGATGAGGGCCCTGCCTGACGGGTGCGCCCATCTGACGGGGTGGGTTTATCCGACAGACAGGCCCATCCGACGAGGGGAAGAGGCCAAGGCGGAATAGTAAGTAATTTCGGTATTCATTGTTTTCATGGAGCTCGACATCGAGGCGAGAGTTGTTTGACATGGGGAACATTTCTGAATGGTGATGATTTTCGAGCGTTATTTTGGATAAGTTGATATTGGGGGGCCAGGGGCGGTCGGTGTGTGCCGTACACGGTCGGTGGTTTCTCGGTTATGTCGGGGATGTGGGTGGGGCTCGGCGGATGTCGTCCTGAGGCGGAGGAACTCGGCCGCGTCGGTTCAGGTGCCGGGCGGGAAGCGTTTCGAACGCGGTTGATCGCGAAGCGTTACTTATCAGGTAGGCGGCTGAATGCACCCGGATTGAGTGCTCCCCCGCACGGTTTCGGTCATGGACCTCTAAGCTTTCAGGCAATGACGAGCGAGAGCCAGGAGCACGACGGGGCGTCCGTCCCTGTCGAGGACGAGGTGGGCGTGGTCGCCGAAGAAACCCAGAAGGCCGTCAAGGGCAAGAAGAAGGGCTCCTTCTGGAAGGAGCTGCCCGTCCTGATCGTCATCGCGCTGGCCTTCGCTCTCGTGATCAAGACCTTCGTGGTCCAGGCGTTCTACATCCCGTCCGAGTCGATGGAGAACACCCTCCTGGTCAACGACCAGATCCTGGTGAACAAACTCGTCTACCGCGTCCGTGACATCGAGCGCGGCGACGTGGTGGTCTTCTCCGGCGTCGACTCCTGGGATGAGAAGGTGCAGGTTGAGGAGCCGTCCAACCCGGTCGCCGGCTTCTTCCACTGGGTCGGCACCATGTTCGGCGTCGTTCCCAGCGAGAGGGACTACGTCAAGCGGGTCATCGGCGTGCCCGGCGACACGGTGAAGTGCTGCGACGCCCAGGGGCGGGTCACGGTGAACGGGGTGCCCCTCGACGAGAAGGGCTACCTCTATCCCGGAGACGTGCCCTCGTACAAGTTCTTCGAGACCAAGGTCCCGCCGGGCCGCCTGTGGGTGATGGGCGACCACCGCTCGGTGTCCTACGACTCCCGCCTGCACATGAACAACCCGGGCGGCGGGTCCATCCCGATCGACAAGGTCATCGGCCGGGCCTTCGTGGTCATGTGGCCGTTCTCCAGGGCGGCGGTCATCCCCATCCCCGACACGTTCGGCCAGCCCGCATTGAAGGCGGCCTCGGCCGTCGGCGGGGCGGCGCCACTGGTCGCCGGGTTCGCGGGCGCGGTGCCCGTGGTGCTCTGGCGCCGCCGCAGGCTGTCGAGGCACACGGTCGCCGCGAGGCCGGTTCCGTGAGGCGTGACTTCCGGGCTCCGGAAGTCACGACCACCGCCGCGACCACTCACCTCCACCGTGCCTGCGACCTTCCCGGCGCCGGTACGGCGAGTGATGAGATGGAGCGGATCGGCGCCGGTGAACCGCGCCCGGCCCGGTGAACGTTCCCGGTCACCGCACCATCCCGGCCACCGCACTACCGGTCGGCGAGGGGGCGCATCAGCGCCCGCAGGGCCCCGAGATCGGGAGTGGCCCGGAAGGCGGCGACCAGTCATTCGACTTGGTATACAAATTTTTGAGCAGCTTGGCGGTCGACCGCCACTAACATCCCATCCCTACAGGGATTATGTCGCAGCCCACGAGTCAGACTGTTGACGATGATTGAAATGTTGTATACCAACATGGCGTACCAACGTCTTCGTCTACGACTGGAGCCATGACATGCAAAGCACTCTCGTGCTCACCGGCGCCGTGCTGGCCAACGCCTCGCGGGCCGACATCGTGATCGACGGCGAGCTGGTCACGGCGGTCGAGCCGGAGGGCACCGCCGTACGCGAGGGCGCGCGAGTGATCGACCTCGCGGGTTCGCTGCTGCTGCCCGCGTTCGTCGAAGGTCACGCGCACCTGGACAAGACCTTTCTCGGCGCCGCCTGGCAGCCACGCGTGCCCGGCTCGACCGTGCGCGAGCGGGTGGAGATCGAGCGGGCCATGCGGCGCAGTCTCACCGTCCCGGTCCGGGACCGCGCGCTGGCGCTCGTCGAGCAGATGGTGGGCTACGGCACCGGCCACATCCGCTCACACGTGGATATCGACCTCGACCTCGGCCTGTCCGGCCTGCACGCCCTGCTGGAGGTCAGGGAACAATGCGCCGACCGGGTGACGATCCAGCTCGTGGCCTTCCCGCAGAGCGGCGTGCTCGCCGACCCGGGTGTGGCCGAGCTTCTCGACGCGGCCCTGGCAGAGGGCGCGGACGTCGTCGGCGGCCTGGACCCCTGGGCGTTCGACGGCGACGTGGACGGCCATCTCGCGGTCGTCTTCGGCCTCGCGGAGAAGCACGGAGCGGGCGTCGACATCCATCTGCACGACGCCGACGAGCGTGGACTGGAGCAGCTCGCCGCGATCGCGGGCTGTACGGTCGCGGCAGGGCTGCAGGGACGGGTCTCGGTCAGCCATGCCTACTGTCTCGGCAGCGGCCTCGACGAGGTGGCGCAAACCGCCGAGCTGCTCGCCGAGGCCAATGTGGCGATCATGACCAGCGGCCCCGCCGGACTCATGCCTCCGGTGAAACGGCTGCGCGCCGCCGGGGTCACGGTCTTCTCCGGCTCGGACAACATCCGCGACGCCTGGTGGCCGTACGGCAACGGCGACATGCTGGAACGCGCCTCAATGGTGGGCTACCAGTCGGGCTTCTACACCGACGAGGACCTGGCCGTCGCGGCCGACCTCGTCACCGTGGCCGGAGCGAAGGCGCTCGGGCTCGACCGGTACGGCGTCGCCCCCGGCTGCCGCGCCGATCTCGTCGCGGTCGCCTGCGACACCCTCGCGGAGGCGGTCGCGGCCCATCCGCCCAGGTCTCTCGTGTTGCACGGAGGCCGCGTCATCCGCTGACCGACCCCTCTCCCATAGATAGCTGACACCTAAAATATTTAGCGCTAAGGTTTATTGGCGAGGTCGGATCCATGGGAGGTTCAGGTCAGTGGATGAGATTCTGGTCGGCGGCGTCTGGCGTCGCGGTGGCGGAGCGCCGATCGAAACCCGAAACCCGGCAACCGGCGACGTCATCGCCGTGCTGCACGGGGCGAGTGTGGACGACGTGGAGGACGCCGTGCGCTCAGCGCGGCGGGCGGCGGCCGACCCGTCGTGGCGGGCCCTGCTCCCCCATGAGCGGGCCCGTCACCTGACGCGGATCGCCGACCTGATCGGCGAGCGGGCCGAGGAGTTGGCCAGGCTGCAGACGGCCGACACCGGCAAGTCCATCAACGAGACCCGGGCGCTGGTGGCGAGCGCCTCGGGCACCTTCCGCTACTTCGCCGCCGCGTTGGAGACGATGGAGGGGGCGCTGACCCCGGCCAGAGGGCCGTACCTCACGATGAGTGTGCACGAGCCCATCGGGGTCATCGGGGCGATCACCCCGTGGAACTCCCCCATCGCCAGCGACGCCCAGAAGCTCGCGCCCGCGCTCGCGGGTGGCAACGCGGTGGTGCTCAAGCCCGCCGCGTGGACCCCCCTGGTCGCGCTCGCGCTCGGCAGGTTGATCACCGACTCCGGGCTGCCGCCCGGCCTGCTGTCGGTGCTTCCCGGCCCCGGCCGGGAGATCGGCGAGGCGATCGTCAGGCATCCGGGGGTCGGCAAGGTCTCCTTCACCGGCGGCACCGCCACCGGGCGGTCCATCGGGGCCATCGCCGCGGAGAAGATCATGCCGGTCTCCCTGGAACTGGGTGGGAAGTCGCCCACGATCGTCTTCTCCGACGCCGACCTCGACCAGGCGGTCGCGGGCATCCTGTTCGGCGTCTTCTCCTCGTCCGGGCAGAGCTGCATCGCGGGATCGCGGGTCTTCATCCAGGCCGACATCTACGACGAGGTGCTCGACCGGCTGGTCAGGCAGGCCGAGAGGCTGCGGGTCGGCCCGGGAACCGACCCCGCGACGCAGGTCGCGCCGCTGGTGACGCACGCCCACCGGGACCAGGTCGCGGCCATGGTCGAGCGGGCGAGGAAGGAGGGCGCCCGTGTGCTGTGCGGGGGCCGCGCGCCCGAGGGACCGGGGGCGTACTACCTGCCGACCATCCTGGACGGGCTGCCGAACAGGTCGGTGACCTGCCAGGAGGAGATCTTCGGCCCGGTGCTGGTCGCGCTGCCGTTCACCGACGAGGAGGACCTGGTCGCCCAGGCGAACGACACGGTGTACGGCCTGGCGTGCGGCATCTGGACCGGCGACTACCGCAAGGCGTGGCGGGTCGCGGGACGGATCGAGGCGGGTACGGTCTGGATCAACACCTACAAGCAGTTCAGCATCTCCACGCCCTTCGGCGGGATGAAGGAGAGCGGGATCGGCAGGGAGAAGGGCCGCGAGGGCATCCTCGCCTACACCAGGCAGCGGAGCCTCTACTGGGGACTCAGCGAGGACCCGCTGCCCTGGGCCGCCGTCTGAAAAGCCGTCACAAAAGGGGTTCACCAGGGTTCCGGGCAGGCTTTCCGCCCGGCCCCGGCCCGGCCGTCCGGTCTGCGGCGGGGCCCGGTTCAGGTGGTGACGCGGGCCCGTTCCGCGTTCTCGAGTGAGCGTTCCAGCTTGCTCAGCAGCCTGCCCAGCCGTTGCCGCTCGGCCTCGCTCAGCCCTTCGAGCATGCCCCTCTCGTTGGCGAAATGGGCCTCGGCGACCCGCTCGACCAGGTCGAGGCCCCGGTCGGTGAGCCTGGCGTAGACGACCCTGCGGTCGTCCGCGTCACGCTCGCGGACGACGAGCCCCGCGGCCTCCAGGCGGTCGACCCGGAGCGTGACGCCTCCCGAGGAGACCAGGGAAACGGCCGCCAGCTCTCCCGACGTCCTGCGGTACGGCGGGCCGGAGCGCCGCAGCGCGGTCAGCACGTCGAAGGCCGCCATGTTGATGCCGTGCTGCTCGAACACCTCGTTGATGAGCGTCTGGTAGCGCACGAACGAGCGGTGCAGCCGCCCGAAGACCGCCATGGGCGTGGCGTCGACGCCGGGCAGCTCCCTTCGCCACTGCTCGAGGAACAGGTCGACGGCGTCGGGCTGCTCGGCGGATCCACGGGTCATGGGAAAAGCCTAAGGGGGCTTGCGGGTGCTGTGTCTGACTGCTAGAAATCTTATAGCCAAACATTTTGGCGCTAAAATAAATACGCCAGGTGGAAGGGATGATGAAGCCATGAGCGAAGCTCTGGAAGCCCTGATCGATTCGTGTGTCGCCACGCGTGAGGGGCGGTACGAGGACTGGGACGCCCTGGGGTTCCAGGCCAAGGCGGGAGAGGAGTTCCGGCGGGCTCAGATCCGCTACATCGGTTCCGGCGCGACCGGCGACCACGAGAACGACAGCCGCATCCTCCCGGCGGAGCACTTCACGTTCTCGAACATGCGCCTGCCCGCCGGAGCCGTCGGCCCCGAGCACACCCACCACGACGCGGAGGAGGCGTTCTTCGTCCTCGAGGGAACCCTGGAGGTCACCGTCCACGACGTGCGGGACGGCGCCAAGACCGCCTCCAGGATCCTCGGCTACCGCGACCTGATCAGGGTGCCCGCCGGAGTTCCCCGCAGCCTGCGCAACATCGGCGAGGGGGACGCGCTCTTCTGCGTGATCATCGGCGCCGCCAGACCGCAGGTCCCGACCTACCCGGCCACCTCCGCGATGCACGGCGTCACCCGCGGCTGACATGCTCACCCTGCGGCTTCACCAGATGACCTGGCTCGCCGAGGGCGTCGTGCGCCTGGAGCTCGCCGACCCCTCAGGAGCCGCGCTGCCCGCCTGGGAGCCGGGGGCGCACCTGTCCCTCAGGCTCGCGGGCGGCCTGGTCAGGGAGTACTCCCTCTGTGGAGATCCCGCCGACCGCTCCCGCTACGCGGTGGCCGTACAGCGGGAGCGCAACTCCCGGGGCGGCTCCGCGCACGTGCACGAGCGGCTGCGGGTCGGGGACCTCCTGGAGGTCGACGGGCCCCGCAACCACTTCGCGCTGGTCGAAGCCCCCGCCTACCTGCTGATCGCGGGCGGGATCGGGATCACCCCGGTCAGGGCCATGGTCGGCGCGCTCGGCGCAAAGCCCTGGCTGCTGTTCTACTGCGGCCAGAACAGGGCGCGGATGGCCTTCGCCGGAGAACTGGCGGGCCATCCGAACGTCACCCTGCACGCCGACGACGAGGCCGGGCACCCGCCCGACCTGGCGGCGGTGCTCGGGGACGCGCCGAAGGACGCGCTCGTCTACTGCTGCGGCCCGGAACCGCTGATCCAGGCGGTCGAGCGGGCGCTGGACGACCCGGCGCGGCTGCGTGTCGAGCGCTTCCGCGCCGCCGAGCGGCCGAGGACCGGAGCCGACTCCGCGTTCACCGTGGTCTGCTCGGGCCGCGAGTTCACCGTCGAACCCGGTGTCTCCATCCTGGAGACACTGCGCGCCGGCGGTCTGGCCGTCTCCTCCTCCTGCGAGGAGGGCATCTGCGGCACCTGCGAGACCAGGGTCCTGGCCGGTGAACCCGAGCACCGCGACTTCCTCCTCACCGAGGAGGAGAAGGCCGCGAACCGGTCGATGATGCTCTGCGTCTCGCGCTCCCGCACCCCCCGACTGGTCCTCGACCTCTAGCCCACCCGGTTTTCGACCGCTAGGAGAGACATGTCCCTGCGCCTTCAGCCGGTGCAGTCCCGCACACACGAGCTGACCAGCTACGAGCACGCGCTCGCCGACGAGCTCGAAGAGATCTACGGCCGCGGCGTCCACGAGCTGCCCTCGCTGGTCGAGGCACTCAACGAGACCGGTATCCGCCCGCCCGGCGGCACCGACTGGACCGAGTCCTCCCTCACCGCCGAACTGGCGCGGCTGGGGGCGAAGGAATGACACACCCCTCGGTCAACCCCCGGCTGGACACCGTCGACGGCCTGCTCAGGCTCGGCCTGCGCGACCGGTGGTACGCGCTGTGCCCCGCCGGGCGAATCAAGCGCGGTGAGCTGGTCCGCATCGACCGCGCCGGCGAGGAGCTGCTGATCTGGCGCGACGCCGCCGGAACCGTACACGTCCAGGAGGACCGCTGCCCGCACCGCGGCGCGCGGCTCTCGCAGGGCGTGCACATGGGCGACCGAATCGCCTGCAACTACCACGGCCTGCAGATCGACGACGAGGGCGTCGTGGTGTCCGTGCCCGGGGTCCCCGGGTGCGCGCTCGAGGGGAAACGGGCCCTGCGCACCTTCCCCGCCCGCGAACACGCCGGTGCGGTCTTCGCCTGGTTCGGCGCCGACGAGAACGCCGAACCCGCCCCGTTCCAGCCGCCGGAGCAGCTCGCCGACCCCGAGTGGGACAACTTCCTGTCCTACGTCGAGTGGGACGCCCCCTGGATCTACTCCCTCGACAACCTCATGGACCCGATGCACGGCGCGTTCCTGCACCGCAAGTCGCACACCATGTCCACCGGCAAGCGCGAGGCGCTGTTCCAGATCCGTGACACCCCGACCGGCTTCGTCTTCGAAAAGACCGACCAGGCCGGGGTGAACTTCGACTGGTCGGAGTGGATCGACACCGACATGCACTGGGTGCGCCTGGCCATCCCCTACCCCGCGACGGCGGGACCCGGCGGACCCTTCACCATCGTGTGCACCGCCACACCGATCAACGAGACCCAGCACGCCGCCTTCTTCTGGCGCACCCGCAAGGTGACCGGCTGGCAGCGCGACTCCTGGAACTTCCTCTACAAGGCCCGCCTCGAACCGCGCCACTGGGAGGTGCTTGAGCAGGACCGGGTCCTTGAAGAGGCCATGCCGCTCGACGCGTGGTCGCGGGAGAACCTCTACCAGCACGACCTCGCCATCGTACGGCTGCGCCGCATGCTCAACGGCGAGGCCAGGAGGCACCTCGAGGCCAGGGAGGCCCGATGAGCGTCGCCCGGCTGAGAAGCCTCCGCAGCGTGGCGCTGCGGACCCCGGACGCGGCGAGGGCGGCCGAGTTCTACCGGGAGGTCTGGGGCCTGTCACAGGTCGAGGGCGACAGCGGGGTCTCCTGGCTGCGCGGCACCGGTCAGGAGCACCACATCCTGGAAGTACGGCAGGCCGAACGGAACGCCCTCGGCAAGATCGCCTTCTCCGTCGGCTCGCCCGCGGAGGTCGACGCCGCCGCCCGCGGGCTCGCGGAGCTGGGCATCCCCCTGGTCGCCGAGCCCGGCCGCCTCGACCAGGCGGGCGGCGGCTACGGCCTGCGGTTCGCCGACCCGGAGGGCCGCCTGGTCGAGCTGTCGACCGAGGTCGAGGCCGTCGTGCCGATGGAGCCGCAGGGCAGGCGGGCCGCGCCGCGCAAGCTCGCCCACGTCGTGCTCAACACCGTCGACATCGACGCCGCCGTCGCCTTCTACCGGAACGTGCTCGGCATGCGGGTCTCCGACTGGTCGGAGCACCAGATGGCGTTCCTGCGCTGCAACGCCGACCACCACGTGATCGCCTTCAACCAGGCGGAGTGGACCTCGCTCAACCACGTGGCCTACGAGATGCCGTCGATCGACCACTTCATGCGGGGCATCGGGCATCTGCGGCACCAGGGCGTCACCCCGCTGTGGGGTCCCGGCCGCCACGGCCCCGGCAACAACACCTTCTCCTACTTCGCCGACCCCGCAGGCCTGGTCTGCGAGTACACCTCCGAGGTCGAGCAGGTCCAGGAGGACGCCTGGCTGTGCCGGGTGTGGCGGCGCGTGCCCGAGCTGTCCGACATGTGGGGCACGGCGGGCCCGCCGTCCAAAGACGTGCGCTCGCACATGGCGGGGGTCCCCGACCCCGGACACTGGTGGGACCGATGATCCGCGTCGCCGTCGCGGGGCGGGGCGCCATCGGCAGCGTCGTGATCAGGGAGCTGGAGGAGGGCCGGGTCCCGGGCGCGCGGCTCGTCGCGACCGTGGACCTCGGCGACTCCCTCGCCGGCGCGATCGAAGCCGCCGACCTGGTCGTCGAGTGCGCGGGACAGCGGGCGCTGGCCGAGATCGGCCCCGCCGTCATCGACGCGGGCCGGGACCTGCTGGTCGTCTCGATCGGCGCGTTCACCGACGACGCGCTGCTGGCGCGGCTGCGGCGCGGTCCCGGCAGGATGCACCTGACCTCGGGCGCCGTCGGCGGCCTCGACCTGCTGCGGGCCGCCTCCCTGATGGGACGCCTGGAGAAGGTGCTCATCGTCACCACCAAGAAACCGGCGACGCTCGGAGTGCCGGAGGCGAGCGAGCCCTTCGAGGTCATGCGGGGACCGGCGCGCGAGATCGCCGCCGCCTTCCCCCGGTCGACCAACGTGGCCGCCGCCGTCGCGCTCGCGGTGGGTTCCTTCGACGCCGTCGAGGCCGTCGTCGTCGCCGACCCGGCCGCGACGCTGACCTCCCACGTGATCATCGCGTCCGGCCCGTCGGGCGACTACCGCTTCGAGATCCGCAACCATCCCTCACCGGACAACCCCGCGAGCAGCCGGGTCGTGCCGTACGCGGTGCTCTCCGCGATCGAGGAACTGGCCCGATGCGCGTCCACCTGACCGACAGCCGCGCCGAGGCGCCGGGCGGCCCCGTCCTGCTGCTGCACGGCATCGGTGGGAGCTCGGGATCCTTCGACGCGCAGATCCCCGCGCTGTCCGCGCGGCACCGCGTGCTGGCCTGGGACGCCCCCGGCTACGGCCGCTCCGGCGATCCCGCGGCGCCACCCGGCATGTCCGGGTACGCCGCCGCGGCGGCGGCGCTCCTGCCCGGTCCCGCCCACGTGGTCGGCGTCTCCTGGGGCGGGGTCGTCGCGACCCGCCTCGCCCTGGAACACCCGGGGCTGGTGCGCTCGCTCGTGCTCGCCGACTCAACCCGCGGCTCAGGCCGTACTCCCGAGCAGGCGGCGGCGATGCGCGGGCGAGCGAGCGAGCTGGAAAGGCTCGGTGCCGCGGCGTTCGCCGGGGCCAGAGGGCCCCGGCTGCTGTCCCCGCGGGCCCCGCAGGAACTCGTGGACCGGGTGGTGACCTCGATGGAGCGGTCGATCCGTCTGCCCGGTTACACGTACGCGGCCGCCGCGATGGCCGGAACCGATCACAGTGACGTGCTCGGCTCCCTCTCCGTCCCCGTCCTGGTCGTCGTCGGCGACCAGGACCGCGTCACCGGGGTCGCGGAGAGCCAGGCCATCGCGGCGGCCGTGCCCGGCGCGCGGCTCGCCGTCATCCCCGGGGCGGGACACCTGGCCAACCAGGAACGCCCCGAGGAGTTCAACCGGCTGGTCCTGGAATTCCTGGAGTCGGTCCCATCCCCCACATCGGAGGCCTGAAATGGATCTCGATCTGACAGGGCGGTCCTACGTCGTGACGGGAGCCAGCTCGGGCGTCGGCCTCGCGACGGCCGCGCTGCTCCTGGGCGAGGGGGCGCACGTCGTCGCCTGCGCCCGCGACGGCGACCGGCTGGCCGCCGCCCTGGAGCCGCTGCCCCGCGCCCGGGGCGCGCGGGTGGTCGCCGGTGGGTGCGACGTCCTGGACGCCGACGGCGTCTCCGCGTTCGTCACCTCGGCCGCCGAAGAACTGGGCGGCCTGGACGGGGTGGTGAACAACGCGGGCAGGTCGCTGCTGGCCACCGTCGCCGAGACCACCCGCGAGCAGTGGCACGAGGAGTTCGACCTCAAGATCTTCGGCGTGCTGAACACGGTCCGCGCCGCGGAGCCGTACCTGCGCCGGGCCACGGCCCCCTCGGTCGTCAACGTCAACGCCATCCTGGCCCGCCAACCGGAGTCCCGGCTGGCGGCGACCTCGGCCGCCCGCGCGGCGTTGCTGAACCTCACCAGGACCCTGTCCGCCGACCTCGCCCCGGTCCGGGTGAACTCGGTCTGCCTGGGCCTGATCGACACCGGCCAGTGGCGGCGCCGCCACGAGGCCGCGGGCACCCCGGACTCCTACGAGGAGTGGACCGGGGCGCTGGCGACCGACCGGGGTGTCGCGCTCGGCCGCCTCGGCACAGCCGAGGAGGTCGCCTATCCGATCGTCGCGCTGCTCTCGCCGCGCGCGTCCTACATCACCGGCGCGTCCATCGACGTCGGCGGAGGAGTCGCTCGATATGTCTAACGGCGGTGACCTGCTCGTGCGGGTCCTTCGGGAGAACGGCGTCGAGGTGGTTTTCGGCGTCGTCAGTGTGCACAACCTGCCCCTGGTCGAGGCTGTCGACCGGGATCTGCGTTTCGTCCCGGTGCGGCATGAGGCCGCCGCGGTCAATGCGGCCGACGGCTACGCGCGGGCGAGCGGCGGTCTCGGCTGCGCGCTGACCAGCACCGGCACCGGGGCGGGCAACGCGGCGGGCTCGCTCGTCGAGGCGCTCAGCGCGGGCAGCCGGGTGCTGCACGTCACCGGGCAGATCGACAGCGGCTACCTGGGCCTGGGCCGGGGCGTGATCCATGAGACCAGGGACCAGCTCGGCATGCTGGCCGCGATCTCCAAACACGCCGCGGGCATCCCCTCCGTCGAGGCCGCCGCCGAGGTGCTCGGGGAAGCGGTACGGCGGGCGCTGGCCGCGCCGTACGGGCCCGCGAGCGTCGAGTGGCCGATCGATTTGCAGTACGCGGCGCATGCCTCAGGCCCGTCCTCTGCGACGCCCACGACGCCTGCCCCCCGGCCGGTTCCGGCGGCGGAGGCGGTTGCGGAGGCCGTACGGCTCCTCGGCTCGGCGCGTCGCCCGCTCATCTGGGCGGGCGGCGGCGCCAGGGAGGCGGGCGGGGAGCTGAGCGCGCTCGCGGAACGGCTGGGCGCGCCGATCCTCACCTCGAACGCCGGGCGCGGCGCCGTGCCCGAGGACCACGAGCTGGTTGTCGGCAATTTCGCGGCCAACCCCGCGGCGGCCTCCCTGATCGCCGAGGCCGACCTGCTGCTCAGCGTCGGCACACACTTCCGGTCCAACGAGACCAGGCACTACAAGCTCGTGCTGCCCGAACGGCACATTCAGATCGACCTCGACCCGGCGGCGCTCGGCCGGGTCTATCCGACGACGGTCGGCCTGCACGGCGACGCGGCGGGCGTGCTGGCCGAGCTTCTGTCCGCCCTGCCGGCTCCCGAGGTGGCGGAAGGGTGGCGGGCGCTGGCCGTACGGACGCGGGAGGCCGTGCGCGCGCGGCTCGGCTCCGACATCGGGAAGTACGGCGTCATCTGTGACGCGATGCGGGCCGGCCTGGATCGGCGCTCACCGATCGCCAGGGACGTGACGATCCCGTCGAGCCAGTGGGGCAACCGGCTGCTGCCGATCTACGACCCCGCGACGAACATCTTCCCGCTCGGCGGCGGCATCGGGCAGGGCCTGGCGATGGGCATCGGCGCCGCGCTGGCCAGGCCGGACGTGCCGACGCTGGTCATGGCCGGTGACGGCGGCCTGGCCGTGCACCTGGGCGAGCTGGCCACGCTCGCCCAGGAGCGGCCGTGGTTGGTGCTCGTGGTGTTCAACGACGGCGGGTACGGCGTGCTGCGCAACATGCAGGACGCCCATCTGGGACGACGCTCCGGGGTCGACCTGCACACGCCGGACTTCGGGACACTGGCCGCCTCGATGGGACTGCCCCACGGCCTGGTGACCGACCCGGCCGACTTCGAGGCGGTGTTCGCCTCGGCCGTCGCGCGGCGGGAGCCGTACCTTCTCGAGGTCGACGTCACCGCGATCGGGCCCGCCCCCTCGCCGTTCATCCCCCCGGTGGAGATCCCGTGAGCGCGCGAGCGGCCTGGCCCGTACCGGGAACCGGGGCGTCCTCCGGGAAAGGCAGGACGGCATGAGCGCGCACGCGCACGGACCGGCGAACCGCGGCAGGCGGGTGCTCGACGCCGCCGCGCCGCTGTTCGTCTGCGAACCGGGCGGCAGGCCCGTGGGCGGCGCCCTCGTCCTGCACGACGTCTTCGGGGTCACCGAGCACGCTGAGGAGGCCTGCCGTGCGCTGGCCCGCCGGGGACGGCTGGCGGTCTCGCCCTACCTGTACCACGAGCACGGCGGCCCGGCGTTCGCGGCCGAGGAGCTGGCCGCCGCCAGGACGCAGATGGAGGAGCTGACGCCGACGGACCTCGCCGCCGACGTCGGCGCGGCGCTCGGCTACCTCGAAAGCAGGCGGACGGGTCCGGTGCTCGTCGTCGGCTTCAGCATGGGCGGCCATCTCGCCACCTGGGCCGCCGCCCACCACGTGGTCGAGGCCGCGGTCGCGGTCAGCCCCTCCGCGGGGCCGTGGCCGGGGGTGCCGTCGGTCGAGGCGCTGGTCGCCGGGCGGCGCTCGCCGTGGCTGGGAGTGGTCGGCGGGGCGGACGGGCGGGTCGACGCCGACCGGCTGCGCGCGGCGGCCGGGCGTCCCGGGCCCCCGGCCGCCGTCGAGGTGGTCGACGGCGCCGGGCACGGGTTCTACCGGAAGGACGCGCTGCAGCGCGACGGCGGGCTCTGGCCCCTGATCCGGGATTTCATGGCGGGCCATCGGCCACCGGGGTGACGCGCGCACCGGGCCGCTCCGCCCGCCCGGTGTCGGCTCTCCACGCACCGGGCCGCCCGCCCGCCCGGTGTCAGCTCTCCGGCAGCAGGGTGCGCAGGACGCCCAAGGTGCTCTCCCTGGTGCGGACGATCTGCGCGTACGCCACGGCGGCCGCCAGGTCGGGGTTGCCGCTGGCGATGGCGTCGCAGAGCTCCTGGTGCTTGACCAGCTGGGCGTGCGGGTCGCGGGAGGGCAGCAGATGGAACAGCCAGCGGACCCGGCCCTTGATCGGTTTCATGATCGACTGGAGGAGCGGGTTGTCGGAGAGCTTGAGGATCTCCCCGTGGAAGGCGGCGTTGGCCGCCTCAAGCCCGTGCGCGTCACCGGCCTCCGCGGCGGCCCTGCCCCGCTCGAGGCACTCGAGCAGGGCGGCGGGCGGGGAGTGCCCGGCCTGGCGGGCGGCCAGCCGTGCCGCCAGGACCTCAAGCGACTCCCTGATGTCGTACAGGTTCTCGGCCTCGCGCAGCGTCAGCGTGGCGACCATCGCGCCGCGGCGCGGGACCATCTTGACGAACCCCTCGGCCTCAAGCACGGGCAGCGCCTCGCGGACGGGGATGCGTGAGACGTTGAGCCGCTGGGCGAGGTCACGCTCGCGGAGCCAGGTGCCCGGTTCCAACGTCCCGTCGATGATCAGCTCGCGGATGTGGTCGCAGATCTGCTCGGGAAGGGACCGGTTCGTCGCCCCGAGCGGCGCTCCGAAGTCGGGGGCCGTCACGCTCTTGTTGTCCATCTGTGCTGTCCCCGCCTGGTCAGACCACGTTGAGGCGATTGCAGAGAGAGTTGAGCTCCTCGTGGCCGTCCTCGGTGACGAGCACGGTTCCCCCGAGGCACACTCGTTTGCGGTCCCGGCACGCGTTGGGCTCGAAGGCGAATGCTACCCCAGGAACGATCAAGAAATCTCCGTCTCGTGGGGTTTCGTCGGGCAGCGGAAGCCCGGCCAGGCCCGGCTGGGTGCCAAGGCCCACGTGGGTCGCGCTGTTGAAGATCACCGGGGAGACCGTCTGCACCAGCGGCCCCATGTTCCAGCATCCGGCCGCGCGCAGCGGCGCCTCCATGGCGGCGCACAGCTCGGCGAAGGTCACTCCCGGCCTGAGCGCGTCGAGGCCCGCCCGGTAGGAGGCCTCGGTCACCTCGTGCAGGAACCTGTGGTCGGCGTCCGGCTCGCCGATCGAGATGTCGATCTGCTGCTGGGACTCGAAACCGCCGTAGAAGGTGAACAGCTCCGCACCGAAGGCGTCGCCTTTCTCCAGCACCCGGGAGCCGCCGCCCATCCAGATCCAGTCGGCCCCGGCCCAGCCGAGCCGTTCCGGGCCGCTGCGCTGCGGCCCGGTCAGCCACATGCCACCGCGCCTGGTCACCTCGTGCATGCCCGCGGCGACGATCTCGCACTCGCGTACCCCGGCACCGGCCGCCTCGATCATGGCGGCGCAGGCGTGCTCGCCGATCTGCGCGGACTTGCGGATCATGGCCAGTTCCTCGGGACCGTGCACCAGCATGACCGTCTCGTAGCGGCCCGCGACGTCGACGAACTCCGCCTCGGGCAGCGCGTCCAGGATCCGCTTCCAGGTGTTGTAGGGAATGGTGCCCGCGGCGCTGGCGGGCGCCCTGCTGGTCAGGCCGACAACGCCGATCCGCGCCCGTGCCAGGCCCAGCTCGGCGATCACGTCCGCCGGGCCGTAGGAGCGGGAGGTCAGCCGCTGGTCGGGCACCCAGCGCTCGTAGGCCCGCCCCGGGACGTCGTGCCTGCCGAGGGTGACGTTGCCGCTGGCGACCATGGTGACCGGCTCACCGGCGCGCGGCAGCAGGCACAGCCCCCGGGTGCCCTCGTTGGTGATGTAGCGGTCGAGCTGGTCGCGGCCCATGCCGGAGACGAGCAGCGCGTCCAGTCCGAGCTCGTCCATCAGCTCGCGCAGCAACCGTAGTCGGCGGTCTCGCTCGGCTGTTGTGAGGGTGGGGAAGTCGATGTCGGCCATGGATCCGGTCACGGAGGCCTGCCTTCCAAAAACAAGGGGGGTTGGTATGCCAAATATTATCGACCCGAGCGCGCTGGCGCGAGACCTGAAGTCGACAGAACGTCAACAGCTTGCGTTTTCCCTGCTAGTCAACAGGTGAAAAAACGCCCCGGGATCACAGATTGACGTCAACCCCTAGCGCTGAGGCTCGACCGTCGGCAGACTGTATACCAAAGTTCCCCCCGCCCCCCGGAGGACAACGTGAACCTCGGTCGCTCCCTCACCGTGACCCGAGGCGCTGGGCTGGGCGCCGCCCTGCTCGCCGTCGCCACCCTCACCGCCTGCACCGCCGGAGGAACCACCTCCGGAAAGAGCACGACCCCCGCCACCCGCGACATGCTCACCTTCGGGGTCGACGGCACCCTTCCCAACCTCGACCCGATCCTCGCGAGCAACTCGACCGTGGACCAGGCGGTCGTGCCCGTCTACGACGCGCTGCTCGACTTCAGCCCGGCCAACGAGATCGTCGGCAGGCTCGCGGAGAAGTGGACCGTCGCCCCTGACGCCCGGTCCATCGCGTTCACCCTGCGCCCGGGCGTCGCCTTCCACGACGGCACGCCGGTCACCGCCAAGGACGTCGCCTACACCCTGGAACGAATCAAGAAGCTCGGCGTCGGCGTCGCGGAGTCCGTCGCCGCCTACGACAAGACCGAGATCACCGACGACACCCACTTCACGATCAGGCTCAGCACGCCCTCCTCGCTCTTCCTGGGCGCGCTCAGCAAGGTGTACATCCTCAACTCCAAGCTCGTGCAGGCCAGCGCGGGATCCGACGACGGCCAGGCCTGGCTCGCCACCCACACCGCGGGCAGCGGGCCGTACACGCTCGCGTCCTACACCCCCAACCAGCAGATCAAGTACGTCCGCAACGACTCCTACGCGGGAGCGGACCCGCGCATCGCCAAGACGGTCGTCTACCGACTGCTCCCGGAGAGCGCCACCCAGCGGGACGAGCTGGAGAGCGGCAACATCGACGTCTCCGACGGCATCGACCCCATCGACGTGCCCGCCTTCGAGAAGAACCCCCGCTTCGAGGCGGTCAGGCTCAAGAAGCCCCAGGGCCTCTATGTCTTCTTCAACACCCAGAAGGGGGCGACCGCCGACAAACGGATCCGCGAGGCCGTCCGGCTCGCCTACGACTACCAGGGACACGCGAAGACGATCCTGCGCGGCTTCGGCAGCGTCGCGGCGGGCCCGCTGCCCGACACCATGGGCTGCCGAGCCGACATCCCGGACGCGAAGCAGGACCTGGCCCGCGCCAAGGAGCTGGTCGCCGAGTCGGGGCAGAAAGACCTCAAGCTGACCATGGCATACCAACAGATCTTCAGCGAGCACGCCGAGGCCGCAACCGCCCTGCAGTCGGCTCTCAAGCAGATCGGCATCACCCTGGAGCTGAAGCCGACGGCCTACCCCAACTACCTCGAGTCGCTCAAGAGCGTCGACACGACCCCGCAGCTGGCCCTGCTCTGGGACAACCCGCCGACCCCCGACGCCGGCTCGCTGCTGTACCGCACCTACAGCTCCAAGTTCCTCGGTTCCAGCACCAACTACGGCCAGTACAAAAACGCCGAGGTCGACGCGCTGCTCGACAAGGCGGTCGCCAGCGGCGACGAGACCGCCCGGTGCGCGGAATACAAGAAGGTGCAGGAGCTCATCGAGGCCGACGCGGCCACGATGAACATCGCCGACCACGAGACCGTGATCATCGCGCCCAAGGGCGTGACCGGCATCGAGCTGTATCCCGCCCACGTCGGCTACGTGCCGCAGGCCTACAAGGTGAGCTGATCCGAGTGGACCGGCGCCTGATGCGTTACCTGCTGCGGCGGCTGTGGCTCGTCGTCCTCACGGTCTGGGGGCTCGCCACCCTCGTCTTCTTCATGATCAAAGCCATCCCCGGCGACGAGGCGCAGAGCGCCGCGGGGATCACCGCGACCCCGGAACAGGTCGAGGTCGTCCGCGAGCGGCTCGGCCTGAACCTGCCGCTCTGGGGGCAGTACCTCGCCTACCTGTGGCGGCTGCTGCACGGCGACCTCGGCAGCTCGATCTTCACCTTCCGCCCCGTCACCGCCGACCTCGGCGGCGCGCTGCCCGCGACGATCGAGCTGGTCGCCGCGGCGGTGCTGCTCAACCTGCTGGTCGGCATCCCCGTCGGAATGCTGGCCGCCGCCTACGAGCGGCGCCGTCCCGACGCCGCCATCCGGCTGGGCGCCATCGCGGGCGGCGCGCTGCCCCTGTTCTGGCTCGGCCTGATCCTCCAGCACCTGTTCGGCGCCCGGCTCGGTCTCCTGCCGATCTCCGGCACCCAGTCGATGGGCGTCGAGGTACCCCGGGTCACCGGCCTGGCCACCGTCGACTCCCTGCTCGCCGGAGACCTGCCGGCCTGGTGGGACGCGGTACAGCACCTGGTGCTGCCCGCCGTCACTCTGTCGGTCCCGTTCGTCGCGTTCGCGGTCAGGCTGGTCCGCACCTCCATGATCACCGCATTGGAGGCCGACCACGTGGTGATGGCCCGCGCCAAAGGTGCCTCGCCGCTGCGGGTGATGCTCCAGCACGGCCTGCGCACCTGCCTCGGGCCGATCGTCACCCTCATCGGCATGCAGACCGGCTGGATGATCGGCGCAGCCGTCCTGATCGAGGGCGTCTTCGGCCGTCCCGGCGTCGGCGCCTACCTGACCGAGGCCGTCCAGCAGAAGGACACCTTCGCGGTGCTCGGCGTCGTGTTGTTCACCGGCGTCACGGTCACCCTGGTCAACCTCGCCGTCGACCTCGTCCAACTCGTCAGCGACCCCAGGATCCGCGCCGCCCAGTTCGGCGCCGCCCCACTCGGAGCGAAGGCATGACCACTGCCGCCCTGCTTCGGCGCCCGGTGCTCCGGCTGCGCCGCATGCCGAAACTGGACCGCGCCGCGTTCGCCGCGGTCGGCCTGCTGCTGCTGACGGTCGCGTTCGGGCCGCTGCTCGCGCCGTACGACCCGTACCACGTCGACCTCGGGCAGGCCATGCTGCCGCCGGGGGCCGAACACTGGCTCGGTACGGACTCCTCGGGGCGCGACGTCCTCAGCCGTGTCCTGTACGGCGCGCGCCCGACGATCCTGGGCTCGCTGTGCGCGGTCGGGCTGTCCGCGGTGATCGGGGTGACCATCGCCTCCCTCGCCGCGCTCGGCCCCCGATGGGTGGACGACGCGATCATGCGGATCTGCGACATCGCGCTGTCGCTGCCGATCATGGTGATGGCGCTGGGCATCTCGGTCGCCCTCGGCCCGAGCCTGCGCTCGGCGATCATCGCGATGGTGCTGTCGTGGTGGCCCAGCTTCACCCGGCTGGCCCGCGCGGAGATCCGTACCACGATGACGTCCACCTACGTGGAGTCGGCCATGATCACCGGGGTCTCCCGCTGGCGGCTGATGACCCGGCACGTGCTGCCCAACTCACTGGACAGCGTGTACGTGCAGGTCACGCTGGAGATCGGCGGCGCCACCCTGATCATGGCGGGCCTGTCGTTCATCGGCGCGGGCGCCCAGCCGCCGAGCGCCGAGTGGGGCGCCATGGTCGAGAGCGGCTCCCGCTTCCTCACCAGCGCCTGGTGGACCGCCGTCGTCCCCGGCGCCGTCATAACGCTCACCGCGCTCGCGTTCGCCCTGGCGGGCGACGCGCTGCGGGCCAGGACCAGCGGCCGGGAGGTCATATGAGAACGCCGCAGAACACCCCGGCGGACGGGAAAGCGCTGCTCGACGTGCGGGGACTCACCGTGGACTTCCCGGTCGCGGGCGGCCGGGGACGCACGCTGCGGATCGTCCGCGAACTGGACCTGACCGTCGCGCCGGGAGAACGGGTCGCCCTCGTCGGCGAGTCCGGCTCGGGGAAGTCGGTGACCGCCCGCGCGCTGCTCAGGCTGGACCGGCACGCCGTGCTCGGCGGCCGGATCCTGTTCGAGGGCCGCGACCTGGTGACGCTGACGGAGCGCGAGCTGCGCAAGGTGCGCGGCGCGCGAATCGCGATGGTGCTCCAGGACCCGCAGACCACGCTCAACCCGGTGCTCAGCATCGGCGACCAGCTCGCGGAGACCCTCACCATCCGCGGCGTGCCACGCAAACAGGCACTGGTCAGGGCGCGGGAGGCGCTCGACAGGCTCGGCGTGGCACGTGCCGGGGAACGGCTGCGGGCCTACCCACACGAGTTCTCCGGCGGTATGCGGCAGCGGGTCTGCCTGGCCATGGCCATCATCGGCGACCCCGCCGTGCTGATCGCCGACGAACCGACGACCGCGCTGGACGTCCGGGTGCAGCAGCAGGTGCTGGAGCTCATCGACGAGCTGGCCGCGGAGAGCGGAATGGCCGTGCTGCTGATCACCCACGACCTGGGCGTCGTCGCCGGGTACGCCGACCGCGTCGCCGTGATGTACGCCGGGCGCAAGATCGAGGGAAGCGGGGTCGAGGACTTCTTCGCCACCCCCAGGCACCCCTACGCGCAGGGCCTGCTGCGCTCGGTGCCCCGGGTCGACCGCGACGTCAGCACCGACCTCGACCTGATCCCCGGCACCCCGCCCAACCCGGCGGAGCCGCCCAGTGGCTGTGCCTTCCACCCCCGGTGCGACCGGTGGGTCGAGCGCTGCCTCACCGAGATCCCGCAACTGCGGGTGCTCGAGGACGAGGACCGGGTGGTCGCCTGCCACCGCGCCCGCCCCGAGCGGGAGGAGGTCGTCGCGTGAGCCGTACCCTGCTGACCGTCGAGGGGCTCACCAAGGCCTTCACCTCGCGGGAGCGCGGCGAAGCGGTCAAGGCGGTCGACGACGTGTCGTTCACCCTGGGCCAGGGCGAGACGCTCGGCCTGGTCGGCGAGTCCGGTTCGGGCAAGTCCACGATCACCCGCTGCCTGGTCGGCCTGGAACGCCCCGACGCGGGCGCCGTCACCTACGACGGCTTCGACGTGCTGCGCGCAGGCCGCGACGACCGGCGCCGGTTCCGCCGCGAGGTGCAGCTGGTGTTCCAGAACCCCTACGCCAGTCTCAACCCGCGGATGACCGTCGAGGACCTGGTCGGCGAGCCGCTGCTGGTGCACCAGGGCCGCCGTTCCCGCGAGGGGCGCCGCGAGCGGGTCGTCGAGGTGCTGGAGATGGTTGGGCTGACCGGCGCCCACCTGCCGCGCTACCCCGCCCAGTTCTCCGGCGGACAGCGGCAGCGCATCGCCATCGCCCGCGCCCTGGTCTCCGGGCCGAAGGTGCTGATCTGCGACGAGCCTGTCTCGGCCCTGGACGTCTCGGTCCAGGCTCAGGTGGTCAACCTGCTGCGCGCCATGCGCCGAGACCTGGGGCTCACCGTCCTGTTCATCGCGCACGACCTGGCCGTGGTCCGCCAGCTCTGCGACCGGCTGCTCGTCCTCAAGGACGGCAGGGTCGTCGAGGAGGGCAGCCGTGAGCAGGTGTACGGCGCGCCCGCCCATGACTACACCCGGGCGCTGCTCGCCGCGGTGCCCATCCCCGACCCGGCGGCCGACCGCGCTCGCCGCCGCAGCTACCAGGAGAGCCGTTGATCAGGATCGGGCTGGACGTCAAGCTGCCCTCCGCGTTGCGTCCGGTCAAGGGCGCCGTCGCCGACCCGCCGCTGGAGGTGCTCGGGCAGGTCGCCGCCGCGGGGCTCGACGGGGTGCTGCTGCGCACCCTGGCCGAGCTCTCGCCGACCCTGGACCCGGGGTTCCTGCGCGAGCTGCGGGCCCGCGCCGACGAGCTCGGCCTGTACCTCGAACTCGGCGCGGGCAAGGTCAACCCGTACATGACCGCCGAGCTGCCCGAGGTGCGCGAGCTGGGCGGCGGCAGCTACCTGGCCGGGATGGAGCGCATGATCGAGGCGGCGGCCGCGATCGGCTGCCTCGACCTGTGGACCGCGACCGGCAACTACAAGGCGCACCTGCCCGGGGTGCACGCGACCGACCGCTACCGGGGCGAGGCGCCCTGGCCGGACCAGCTCGCCGCGACCGAGCGTTTCCTGCTCCGGCTCGCCCCGTGCCTGCGCGCCAACGGGGTACGGCTCAACCTGGAGACCCACGAGGAGATCACCACCTTCGAGGTGGTGCGGCTGGTCGAGTCCGTCGGCCCGGACGTGCTCGGCGTCACCTTCGACACCGCCAACGTCTACGTGCACGGCGAGGACGTGCTCGCGGCGGCGCGCAGGGTCGCGCCGTACGTCCGGATGGCCCACCTGCGCGACGTCGCGCTCTTCCCCTGTCCGGACGGGGTGAGCCGCTACCTGGTGCCGTGCGGTGTCGGAGTGATCGACTGGGCCGCCCTGCTGGAGATCCTCGGCGACCTCACGAACCTGACCATCGAGCCCGCGGGCAGCGGCCAGCGGGACATGACCATGCACCTGGCCCTGCCCGAGTGGCGGGCCTCCCATCCCGACCTGGACGAACGCGAGCTCGCCGAGATCGACCGCCAGGTCGGCGCCTACGCCGCGCTGGTCGCGGGCGGCTCGGCCCCCGACCGTGACGCCTGGCGCGACGGCAGCCCCTACACCCGTGACGAGTTCGCCGCCCGCAGTGCCCGCCACCTGCGTGGCCTGCTCGGTCTCCCCCAGCCGGAGAGCGCCGCGCCGCTGAGCGGCTTCGCCTCCGGCCAGTACAACTGATCATTTCTGAAAGGACCTCACGTGAGCATCACCGAGACGCCGACCGCCGCCCAGCTGCGCTCCGTCGTCGACTGCCCGGTCATCCTGCCCGGCGACAAGGGGTACGACGTGGCCCGGCACGTGTGGAACGCCGACATCGACCGGCATCCGGCGGCGATCGTGCGCTGCCGGGACGCCCAGGACGTGTCCCGGGCGCTGACCTGGTGCCTGGACCACGACCTGGAGGTCACCGTGCGCGGCGGCGGCCACAACCTCGCCGGGACCTCGGTCGACGACGGCGCGGTGCTTCTGGACACCGGCGGCATGCGGGACGTTCTCTTCGACCGCGAGGCCGGGACCGTGCGGGTCGGCGCGGGCTGCAGGCTGGGGAACCTGGACCGGGCCTGCGCCGACGAGGGCGTGGTCGTGCCCGCGGGCACGGTCTCGCACACCGGCGTCGCCGGGCTCACCCTGGGCGGCGGCAACGGCTACCTGTCCCGCATGTACGGCCTGACCGTCGACCACCTGCTCTCGGTCGAGCTGGTGCTGGCCGACGGGCGGATCATCACCGCCTCCGCCGACGAGCACCCCGACCTCTTCTGGGCGCTGCGCGGCGCGGGCCACAACTTCGGCGTCGCGATCTCCTTCACGTTCCGGTACCTGCCGTTCACCCGGCTCGCCAACGTCCGCCAGGCGTTCTTCGCCACCGACGACCGGCGTGAGGTGCTGCGCTTCTTCCGCGACTGGGCCTACGACGCGCCCGACAACGTGGTGACCTACGCCCGCACCGTCGAGGTGCCCGAGTACTGGACCCCGGTGCCGACCGCGCACCGCGGCACCCAGATCGTCAGCGTCGCCACCGTCCAGTGGGGTGACGACGAGCCCGAGGTGACCCAGCCGATGTTCGCCCAGGCGACCCCGATCTGGGAGACCTCCTACACCGTGCCGCACATGGAGCTCCAGCGGGCCTGCGACGACGACTTCCGGTACGGCATCCGCCGCTACTGGCGCAACGGCAACCTGCGGGACTTCCCCGACGAGGCCATCGACACCGTGCTGCACTGGTCGGACCGCTACCCGGGCAGGCCGCTCCAGGCGGGCTCGACCATCGCCCCGCACTTCGCCTGCCCGTTCCAGCTCTTCCCGCGCGGCGGCCAGGCGGCCAAGGTCGACCCGTGGGACACCGCGGTCGGCGACCGCGTCGAGGCCCGCTGGATGTCCAGCGCCGGAGCCGAGTGGGAGTTCCCCTCGGAGGCCCCCGAGCTGATCGAGTGGACCCGCGCCTTCGACGCCGACATGGACAGGTTCAAGGCCGGTTCCTACGTCAACTTCACCACCGAGATCGTCAACGCGATGGAGGCGCGCGACATCTACGGCGAGAAGTACGACCGGCTCGTCAAGGTCAAGCGGGCCTACGACCCGGCGAACGTCTTCCGGCGCGGCCTGGTAGATCTGTCAGGCGGCACCGATGCCTGAGGCTTTCACGCCCGGGGCGGCTCCGGCGTATGAGACGGCTACGCATGAGGCGGTTCCGGCGCGTGAGGTGCGGATCGGGACCGACAGCAGCAAGTTCCCCGGCGCTCCCGAGAACGGCGCGGAGTGGACTCTGCGCGAGGTGCACCGGCTCGGCCTGGAAGGCGTGTTCTTCCGCTCGGTCCTGGAGCTGAGCCCGACCCTGGACCCCGGCGAGCTTCGCGCCGTGGTCCAGCTGGCCGAGGAGCTCGGCCTGTACGTCGAGGTCGGCACGGCCAAGGTCAACCCGTTCGCCGCACCGGAGGCCCCCGAGGTGCGGGAGCTCGGCGGGGGCGACTACCTGCGCGGCCTGGAGCGGCTCGTCGTCGCCTGCGCCGAGGCGGGCGTGCGCGAGCTGTGGACCGCGACCGCCAACTACAAGTTCGGCATCCCCGGACGGCTCGGCTGCGACCGGTTCCGCACCGACGTGACCTGGCCGGAGCAGTTGGAGGCGACCGCCAAGGTGCTGGCCAGGCTGGGGCCACTGCTGCGCGACCTGGGCTGCCACCTCAACCTCGAGACCCACGAGGAGATCACCACCTTCGAGCTGGTGCGTCTGGTCGAGGAGGCGGGACCGGACGCGTTCGGCATCACCTTCGACACCGCGAACGTGCTGCTGCGCTGCGAGGATCCGGTGGCCGCCGCCCATCGGGTCGCCCCCTACGTACGGCAGAGCCACGTCCGGGACGCCGCGCTGTTCCTCACCGAGGACGGCATCCGCCGCTTCCTCGCGCCGTGCGGCCGGGGTGTCATCGACTGGCCCGCGCTGCTGCGGCCACTGCTGGCGCACGCGCCCCGGCTGACCCTGTCCATCGAGGGCGTGATGGGGCGGCGTTTCCCGCTGCCGCTGTCCATCTACGACCCCGAGTGGCACCGGGGCCACCCGGACCTGACCACGGCGGAGTTCGCCGAGATCGTCCGGCTGGCCGACGGCTACCGGCGCAGGGCCGAACGGGGCGAGGTTCCCGACCGGGAGACGCTCTCCCTGCCGGTGCCGGTGTCCGAACGACTGGACTTCGTCACCGAGAGCGCCGCCCACCTGCGCGCCGTCCTGGCCGGCCTCACCTGAGAAGCCCTCCGGGGCAGGCCGCCGGTGACGAAACAGGCGGCCTCCCCCGGCTCACGAGGCGACCACCACCTGTTCTCAACGGGCCGTTCTAGCCGCGCCCGGTGACCGGAAGTGGCTCCGTCACGACACTCTCGACCATGTGCCGGTGAGGACCGGCCACTCCCGCCTGCCCCCGCTACTGGTGGAAACGCCGGGACGGGTATGCAGTTGTGGCGGTGCTCCCCCATTCGCAGCTCGGCGGTGGCAGGCCGGTCGTCACGGTGATCCTTCCTTGTGGTTCGCACAACGGGTTAAACCGATTGCTTCTGGCGTGGGGGCTTGTTTGACTTGGCTCCGAGCGGATGAGGGGGGATGTTGATGACCGTGGGCACCGAGGACGCCGTCGTGCGCCCTCGAGCGGGTCGACGTCCCCACCGGAGGCTCCGGCGGGGATGATCCCGCGTGGGTTGCGACGGCACAGTCAGCCGACTCGCCGCCCATTTCGTTTGGAGCTCCTCCCTTGCCACGCCATCGCGCTCGCATCAGTTCTTTCCGTTGCGTCAACTGCCGCCTCGACGTGCCCACCGACGCGCCGGGCACCGCGCACCGCAACCACTGCCCCACCTGCCTGTGGTCCAGGCACCTGGACGACACTCCGGGCGACAGAGCCGCCGACTGCGCCTCGGGCATGGCGCCAATCGCCATCCACGCGCGCCAGGACGGTGAGTGGGCCATCATCCACCGCTGTACGGCGTGCGGCACGCTCAACGCCAACCGCGTCGCCGGTGACGACAATCCGCTCACTTTGATGCGGCTGGCCGTCGCGCCACTGGCCCGCCCGCCGTTCCCGCTGGACTACTTCGCCCAGCTCTGAGACGGCTTCCCGGAGCCCGCAAGGCGGTCGCGGGCCGGCTGCGGCTCTTCGCCCCTCCCGGCCCGCCCCGCCGCGCGGCGGCCATGCCGCCGATGTCGCCACCGGTGCGCCTGATCAGGGGAGGAAACATCTCCGGGGGTACCGGACACCTATTGAGGTGTTCCGGCACCTTTTGGTTAGGAGACAGCATGCAGGATCCACGCGTGCCCCCCGGCACGCGCGATCGTTTCGAGGCGCTCTACCTCGCCTGCTATCCCGCCGTCCATCGATACGCGCTGCGCCGTACCGACTCGGTCGACGACATCGCCGATGTGATCGCCGAAACCTTCCTCACCGCGTGGCGGCGGCTGGACGACGTTCCCGAGGGGGACGCGACCGTGCTGTGGCTCTACGGCACGGCACGCCGCGTCCTGGCCAACCACCGGCGCGGAGAACTGCGGCGCACCGCTCTGGCCTCGCGGCTCCGTGACGAACTGATCACCGGTCAGGAGGCGGCGCCCGCCGATCCGCGGGCCGACGTCGTCCGTGCCGCCTTCGCCACCCTGGCCACCGCGGACCGGGAGGTGCTCGCGCTGGCCTGCTGGGAGGAACTGACCGGGCCGCAGATCGCCACGGTGCTGGGCTGTAGCAGCACCGCCGTACGGCTCCGCCTGCATCGGGCCCGAAAGCGCCTGGCCCGGCTGCTCGACATGACAGACGAGGCCCCTGTGATGGCCGCACTGAGAGGAGAGAACCGATGAGCAAGATCGACCGCATGGTGTCCGCCATCGATCCGGCCGCCGGACGTGCCGCGCCCGCGGTGAGCCCGGGGGTCTACGACCTGCTGGAGGAGATCGTGGCGACGGAACCCCAGGGCGGCCGTTCCCGGCTGCGGCGACGCCTGCTGGCGGGTGCCGCCGCAGCCGGGATCGCGGCGGCGGCACTGATCGTCGTGCCACTGGTCACCGGGGCGGAGAGCTCGGCCTACGCGGTGACAAGGCAGGCGGACGGGTCGATCACGGTCAAGCTCAATGAGCTTCGTGATCCTGAGCTGCTGGAGCGGGACCTGGCCGTGCTCGGCGTGAAGGCCAAGGTCTCCTACACCCCTCCCGGCAAGGGATGCTCGAGGAACTTCACCAGCGCGGATCCGGGCATTCCCCGGGAGGAGCTCACCAGCAAGGACCCGAAGGTGAAGGCCGCAGCACGGCAGAAGATGGACAGCTCTCCCTCGGCGCAGGCGTTCGACCTCGAGCTGGGAGGAGTCGTTCGCATCTTCCCCGATCACATCGAGCAAGGGCAGACGGCGGTCATGGAATTCTCGGAGAACTCCGATCAGACAACGGGCCCGGAAAAACCACGGGTGCTCTGGGAGTTCTCCTTCCAGCTGGCGAACGGACCGGTCGGCGAGTGCGTGCTCACCGACAAACCCGGGTGGAACGACATCGGTGACCCCGAGAAGAACCCCGAGGCGTTCCCGCCTCCGGGCAGCTGATCCGCCGATCCGTTCCCGACCAGACCAGGCCGCACCCCACGGCAACCGACCGGACCATCCGCCCCCGCAGTGCGGACCCCGAGAAGGCGGAACGTCCGTGGGGAACGGTTCCGGCGTCTGAGCTTCGGCGACGCCGGTGTGGGCTACGGGTTCATCAGCGGCGACGGGCAGGAAGGGCGCTTCCTGCCCGGCCCGTGACAGGACTCCTGCCACGGGCCGGGCACGTCCTCCCCCGGGCGACCCGGCTGCGGATACCCGCCGGCTACCCGGGGAGACGTGCCCGGCCCTTCCTCAACGATCGCTAACCGCCTGACGAGACACCGTCAGCAGTTCCTGACCCACGTGTGACTGGAGATCTCGTCGTTGGCCTGCGTCTGGTCGTCGAACCGCTCCCAGCCGAGGGCGAGGTTGCCCCAGTAGTCGCCGTTGCCCAGGCACATCGACGTGCCCTCGTATCCGGAATCCTTGTAGAACCGCACGTCGTCGTGGCTGCCCGGATAGCCGTTGTTCCACATGGACGTGGCGACGTTGTCGAAGTTGTCATTCTCACTGCACTCGCCCGCGGAGGTGCCGTACTGCCCCGACCACGCGTACGTCCAGTAGGCGTGGCTGCCGCTCCACCGGCACCACTGCTCGTCGTAGTCCCACATGGCGTCCTTCCAGACGTACAGATAGCCGTCGACCGCCTGCGCGCTGGCGTAGCCCGTCTTGTTCGGCGGAGCCGGCCTCTGCGGAGCCCCGTTCACGCCGGGAGCCGGGCTGGCCGAGCTCGACGGCTGCGGTGACGGCACAGCGGCTCCCGCCGGGGCGGCGGTCAGAACCGCCGCCGCGACGGCGGCTCCGATCATCAGGGCGCGGATTTTCTTCATGGGTGTACCTTTCCTATCGGTTTCGGTGGTGTGGCTTGTCGGTCGCGGCGGGCGGTGACCGCCTCGGCCGCGCCGGGAGGGAGTGGGAGGGAGGGGCCTCAGTGGCGGGCGGTGATCTCGGCCGCGCGGGGAAGCGCGTCGCGCCTCATGCGCCAGGCGGTGGTGACGTCAAGCCGGTACCGCTCGGAGAGCGCCCGGGTGTGTTCGCGCTCCAGGACGCCGATGACGGCGGGCAGGTTCGTTTCCCGCGCGCAGGTCGCCTCCGCGACCGCCGTACGGATCTCCTTCTCGCGCGCTTTCCGCGTGCTCGGGGCGGTCGCCTCCAGCTGGGTGACCTTCGCCCGTGCCTCCGGCGGAGTGCCGTACGGGTGGCCGCGTCCGCGCATGCACGCCGACCACGTCGAGATGGCCGTGGTGTATCGCGGATCCCGCGTCACCCGGGCGCGCGCGGCGTCCTTGAGATATTCGGTCACCTTGGCGACGCGATACCAGGTCGGCAGGTCACCGTACAGTCGCCGCTGGGCCTGGGAGGTGCAGCTGACCGCGCTTCTGCGGACGACCCCGCCTTCGGGCAGCCGCGCCTCGACCTCGTCCGGCCCGCGCGTCCTCGTTCCCGGCCGGGGTCCTTCCCCGTTGATGGCGACGAAGGCGGCGCGGCGGCGCTCCGGCGGGAGACCGTCGAGATAGCGGCGGTTCGGATTCCGTTCCCTGAGCCGGTCGATCTGTTCGCGGATGTCGCCGCCGTAGCCGTGCCTGCGGGCCCAGGCGGGGTCGTCGACGACGTAGGGGAAGTCACGGTCGTCGGGGATCGGGTCGTACGGCGCGGGCCAGTAGGCGAAGCCGTGTCCGGCCATGCAGTCGCGCGTGAGGATCTGTTCGGCGTCCCAGAGTGTTCGCGCCTCCTTGTCCGTCATCTCCCGGACGGAGGTGAGGGGAACGGCCGGGTCTGCGGGCACCGCCCGCGAAGCGGTACAGGCGCTCAGTGCCACGAGGCCGATCACCGTGCAGGTCAGCAATCTGACGTTCTTCGACGTCGCAAGCGACGCGGACATGGATCCCCCATCCATTGGTCCTCGGTCATTCGTGGTCTTCGCAGGTCGGCGGAGCGCTCCGAACTCGTCGGATCACACCGTGCCCGGCGTTCAGGTCTTCCGGGCACCGGTTGGGCGGGAAGGCTTCAGGCGAAGCGGCCGAGCTATCGCAATGATCTCGGCGGTGCGACATCCGCAGCCATCGGCGGACCCGCCAATTAGCGCGGAATTCCCGCCATCGCTCCGGTCCTACGCTTTCCTCAATGGCCGATATCCCTTCGCCGAAGGCGCGGGAAACGGCGAGTCCGACACCGTGAACCGGCCGCTCCCGCCCTCGAACGGCTTTCTCGCCCGGCCGAAGGGATTACCGGTACGCGGATTTTCACGTCGTGAGAAATCCCGTACACGGTCCTTATGTTCAGGGGGCCGGACCGTTTCGTCTCCGGCCAGTGGGACCTGAAAGTGTCGTCGGCGGCCGTTAGGGTGTGCGCGTGATCACGAATGGCGATCCCTCGTACGTCATGTCCTTCAGGGACGCCGACGGTCCCGTGGACGCGTTCACGACCAGGATCGGCGGCGGTCCCGACTGGGTCGGGGAGGCGCAGTGGCCGCTGTGCGCCAGGTGGGACAACCCGATGGCGTTCGTCGGGCAGTTCCGGCTGGCGGGTGACGAGCTTCGCATGGCCTACCTGTTCATGTGCGACAGCTGCGAGGAGACGTGGGAGCCCGAGGCGGGCAAGAACGCGCTGATCGTCCAGCCTGGCCGGGTCCCGCCGTTCGTCACGACGATGGTCCCCCTCTGGGAGTCGACGCCCGGCGGAATGCTGGTCGACCTGGAGATAGAGAGCCCCGGCGACCTGGAACACGAAGAGTCCAGGATGTACGGATCACCGGCCTGGCTCCAGTACGAGCAGTACCCGCCGGGTGGCCCCTGGTCGTTCCTCTTCCAGTTGGACTCGCGCTGCGACTGGTTGAATCACCTGAACTTCGGCATCGGTGTGGGCTACGGCTTCATCAGCGGTGACGAGCAGGAGGGACGTTTCCTGTGGCAGTGCTGACGCGGCGGCCGTACGGTCTCGCGGAGTCGCCCGCCCACGCGGAGGACGGCCCGTGACCACCGGGTCGAGGTGGCCCGACGGACACGGCGCCGAGATGATCACCACTCATCGGCGACTGGGACAATTCCCCCCATGACGCCAGAGACGCCATGGGATCCGCGCAGCAAGGGTGAGGAGCTCGTCGCCGCCGCGCAGGCGGGCGACGCGGAAGCCGCCTTCCGGCTCGGCGAGCTCCACGAGGAGCTGCGCGAACCCGAGGCGCGTGACCACTGGCACCGCCGCGCCGCCGAACTCGGCCACCACGAGACCTGTTTCGCCATGGGCCTGCTCTCCGACCACCACAGGGATTGGCAGGAGTCCGAGCGCTGGTACCTGCGTTCGGCCGAGAGCGGCGGGGGCCTGGCCGCGATGTTCGCGGGCAAGCTGAAGGCCCAGCGCGGCGCGTACGCCGAGGCGGAGCCGCTGCTGCGGCACGCCTGGGAGAGTGGGCGCGAGCACCCGTACGGCGTCGAGGCCGCGGGCTACTACGGGATGGTGCTGCACCGCCTCGGCCGGTCCGCGGAGGCGGTGCCGCCGCTGCGCGCCGCCGCCGAGCGCTGGCGCGAGGTCAGGCGGCGCTACGACCCGGACGACCTGGAACTGCTGGCCAGGATGGCGGACCCGGCGAAGGAGCTCGCCGAGGCGGAGGCGGCGGGATCCGCGGAGCGAGACTCTGGCCTTCCCTCGATGGGGTCCTCCCGGGCGAGGTCATCCTGAACGTCGTGCCGACGGCGAACGGGCCGTCGACCTCGATCTTCTCCAGCCCGTCGTTCCGCCGCGGCCACGCCGCCATGTCGGACCAGTGGCGCCAGAGCGCCTCCGGGGCGGCGGCGGTCTCGACGCTGTGCCCGTACTCCCACACGGGCTTCTCTCTCGTCAGTTGAACTACGCATGGATTATCGGTCAAGATCTGGCGCACCGCAGGTCACGGCGGGGTTCGCACCGCCACGGACGACCCAGAGCACTGCGGCGGACACCCTGGAGGAGCCCGGCGACCGGCCCGCTACCCGCGTCCCACACCCCTGTCCGGCCTGTCCGGCAGGTGGAACCACACCGCGTTGCCCGTCTCGTCGTGGTGGACGCCCCAACGGGCCGAGAGCAGTTCGACCATGAGCAGGCCACGTCCGCCGTCACTGTCGGTCGTCGCCGCGCGGACGAACGGCAGACTGCCGTCCGACCCGTCGTCGATCACCTCGACGTGAACCGTGCTGTCGCCGTGGTCGTTCGAGAGCGCCACGCACACCGTCACCGACCCGTACGGCTCACGCCCCGAGTCGGAGTGGACGACGGCGTTGGTGACGACCTCGCTGAGCAGGAGAAGGGCGTCGTCGAGGGTGGTGTCGGAGAGCCTGCCGGACAGCAGGTCGCGGGCCCACCGGCGGGCGGTGGGGACCGAGGCGGGGGTGCCGGGGAACTCGGCGTGGCCCAGGGGGAACAGCACGGCCCAGCGGGGTGAGGCCACGCGGTGGCGCTCGTAGCGGCAGGCGGCCCGCGCGGTCGTGGCCGAGAGCGGGAATGGGGGCGGGGGCGGAGGCGGGGTCACGCGGCGGCCGCCATGGCGACGATGTCGGCGGCGTTGTCGGCCTCGGCCCACACCCACGACCCCGGCATCCACAACCGCGCCCACCAGGGCCGCCAGATGAACACCCACTCCCGCGCCCGCCGGATCACCACCACCCGGATCCGGGTCCGCCCCATCGAGACGACCTCCAGGATCGGCTGACCGGCCACCGGCAGCACCAGCGTGGTGCCCACCCCGATCCGATGCAGATCCCGACCCAGCCGTACCAGATGGTCGAACTGTTCCAGCGAATTTCCGGTAACCATACTGCCACCTCCTACTGCGAGAGTTATTTGGCGTTAGGTCCGCATTAGGCAATGCGTCCGATCTGCATTCCGGAAGGACGATAGTTCGCCGCACTAAAAGCCCGATTTCATACGGTTACTAACAGCAACTCTCCACAATGACATCGTCATGTTGCAGTCGCTAGGTGCAGCCTGTCAATGCACTGTGCAGTTTTAACTTAATCTACGTATCCCTGACAGTGGCGTGATCACTCCGCCACACTGGGCGCATGTCGCCGACCTACAGCCCAACCGTCCGACTTCGCCGTCTGGCCCGCGAACTGCGCAGGATGCGAGAAGAGAGCGGACTGAGCCCTGAAGAGACCGCAGCGCGATTGGGATGGAGTCGCAGCAAAGTAAGCCGCCTCGAAACGGGACGTACCCGCGCAAGCCCTATCGACGTGGCCACCGCCTGTGATCTCTACGGCGCCAATTCATCGATTCGCGCTGGACTGATCCAGCTTGCAAAAGATGTCCGGCAACGGGGCTGGTGGACCGCCTATGCCGATGTTTTCACCGGCTCATATGTCGGCCTGGAAGACGAAGCGACCCTGATTCACCAGTGGGAGGTCCAACTCGTTCCAGGCCTTCTGCAGACCGAGGACTATGCCCGCACGGTAATCGGCGCAGGCAGGCCGGATCCGCACAACGCCGACGACATCCAGCGACGGGTCATGGCCCGCATGGCACGGCGAACGTTGCTCAGCCGCCCGAAAGCTCCAGCGCTTCACGCGGTGCTCGACGAAGGAGTCATCCGTCGTCCGATCGGTGGCCGTGAGCTGATGTGCGATCAACTGGACGCGCTCTTGAGCACGGCACGACGCCCCAACATCACGCTGTGCGTTCTTCCCTACAGCGCCGGAGCACACGCGGGACTGGAAGGCTCCTTCACCGTTCTCTCCTTCGCCGAACAGATCGATCCTGATGTCGCCTATGTCGAAGGAACAGCCGGTGACGTATACGTCGAGAGCTCGGATCAGGTAGATCGCTATAAAATAGCGTTTGAGCGCATCTGTGATGCAGCACTGCCCCCAGAAGCCTCGATGAGACTGATCTCCGACGCTAAGGAACAGTTACTCCATGACTGATCTGTCGAACGCCATCTGGCGCAAGAGCAGCCAGAGCGGTAGTGGCAACAACTGTGTCGAAGTGGCCGACAACCTTCGCGGGGTCGTGGCCGTCCGGGACAGCAAGAACCCTCACGGTCCAGCTCTGATCTTTTCCTCCAATGGCTGGCGAGCCTTCGTCGGCGGCCTCAAAAGCGGCGAGTTCGACGGCCTGAACTGACCCTTCTCGCAGTTCAGCGCCTTTTCTCGTCTGATCAAGGAGATTGTCAGCGTGTTGGTCGTCATACCGTGAAAATCATGTACGTGGGCCTTGATCCTTACGTAGCTTGGCGCCATGGACCTCTTCACCGCGCCACCGCCCTGTGAACGGAAGCCGGAAGAGTGGAGAAAGGACCCTTCCTGAGTCAGGGCCCCGGATGACATACGGCAGACCGGACCCCGCCTGGGTCACACGACCGCGCCGGGGCCCGGCAGCAGGTCGACGTCGCCCGCGTGCATCGGCAGGCCGCAGTGGGCGCAGCGCAGGTCGACACCGCCGATCTCACCGCACGCGTGATGGCGGTAGAGCACCGGCGGCCCCGCCTCGCCCGCGAGCCATTTGTCCCCCCAGCCGGCCATGACCAGCGGCACGCTCAACGCCAACCGCGTCGCCGGTGACGACAATCCGCTCACCCTGATGCGGCCGACCGTCGCGCCACTGGCCCGCCCGCCGTCCCCAGTGGACTGCTTCGCCCGGCTCTGACCCGGCTTTCCCTAGGTCAGTGGCCTAGCCGAGCCAGCCAGGGGAGCCGTCGGGGACGCTGGCCAGCAGGGCGCGGGTGTAGGGGTGGGCGGGGGTGTCGAGGACCTGCTCTGCGGGACCCGTCTCCACACACCGGCCCGCCTCCAGCACGTAGAGCCGGTCGGCGATCTGCCGGACCACGGCCAGGTCGTGGGTGATGAACAGCATCGCCATGGACAGCCGTTCCCGCAACTCGGCCAAGAGGGAAAGGATCTGCGCCTGGACCGAGACGTCGAGCGCGGAGACAGGCTCGTCGCAGATCAGCAGCCGGGGCTCCCCCGCGATGGCACGGGCGATCGCGACCCGCTGACGCTCGCCGCCCGACAGTCCCGCGGGACGCATCCCGGCCATGTCGCGGTTCAGGCCGACCGACTCCAGCAGCCCGGCGACGTCACCCGAAGCCGCAGGGCGGCCGTCCGCGCGCAGGGCCTCGGCGAGGGCGGCCCCGATCGTGCGGGCCGGGTTGAGCGTCGAATAGGGATCCTGGAAGATCATCTGTGCCGTGCGGCGTGCCTGGCGCACCGCCGTACGGCTCAGCGCCCCGTAGTCGGAGCAGTCGGCGTCCCCGAGCAGGATCGTGCCCGCGTCGGGACGTTCCAGCCCGGCCACACAACGGGCGAGCGTCGTCTTGCCCGACCCGGACTCGCCGACCACGCCGACCACCTCACCCGGGGCGATGGAGAGGCTCACCCCCGCGAGCGCGGGGCGGCTCGCTCCGGCGAACGTCCTGCGCAGGTCACGCACCTGGAGCACCGGTGCGGCCGTGACCGGTGCGGGCGGCGTGACACCCGGCGCGGGCGCGGGCTGAGCGGGCAGTTCGACGGCCCGCAGGCAGGCCGACTCACGGCCCGGCCGTACGGCCACGGGCACCGGCCGGGCGGCACGGCACTCGGCCACGGCGAGGGAGCACCGCTCCACGAAGGCGCACCGGTCGGCCACGGCGTCGTGGGCGGGCACCGAGCCGGGAACCGCGGGGATGACGGCCAGGCGCCGGTCGGCGGGCGGCTCGGCCGCCAGCAGGGCCCGGGTGTAGGGGTGGAGCTGCTCGTCCCGTACGGCCGCCGCCCCACCGACCTCCATGATCCGCCCCGCGTACATCACCACGACCCGGTCGCAGGTGGAGAACGCAAGCCGCAGGTCGTGGGTGATGAGCACGAACGCCATGTCCCGTTCGCGCTGGATCCGCCTGACGAGGGCGAGCACCTCGCGCTGGGTGGTCGCGTCGAGCGCGGTCGTCGGCTCGTCGGCGACCAGCACACGCGGCCCGCCCGCGAGCGCGGCGGCCAGCCCGACGCGCTGCCGCATGCCTCCGGACAACTGGAAGGGGTACCGTCCGGCCACGTCCCCCGGCAGGCCGACCTCCGCCAGCAGCCGGGGCACCTCGATCGTGGCGTCCGCTCCCCTTGGCAGCCCGTCCGCGATCTGCCGCCCGACCCTGCGCAACGGGTTGAGCAGGGTGAACGGGTCCTGCATGAGAAGGGAGACCACGCCGCCGCGCTGCCGCGCGCGGGCACGAGGGTCGTCGTCGACCCGCACGCCGTCGATGTCCACCCGCCCCGCGGCCTCAAGCCCCCGAGGCAGCAGGCCGAGCATCGCCCTGACCGTGAGCGACTTGCCCGAACCCGACTCGCCGACGATCGCGACGGACTCGCCGGGCGCGACCTCGAAGGAGACCTCGGACAGCAGGGTCCGTCCCGTGGCGGGCTGACGTACGGCGAGCCCTTCGACCCCGACGCCTCCCAGGCCCCCGCCGGTCGTCCCCGTTCTCCCGGCCGCCGACCGGCCCGTCCCGGACCCGTCACCTCCCGGCCGCCGTGCCCCGGGGTCCCCTGTCACCGGGCCTTCGGCTCTCGATGCCATCTCAGCGTGCCCTTCCGCGCCGGTCGACGCGCTCGTACAGCCAGTCGCCCACGATGTTGAGCGCCGCGGCCGTGGCGATGATGGCCAGACCGGGGGCGATCACCGTCCAGGGGTTGGCGAGGAACTGGGTGCGGTTGTCCGACAGCGTGCGCCCCCAGTCGGGCGAGCCCGCGGGCACACCGAGACCGAGGAAGGACAGCGACGCCAGCGAGACCAGCGCGAAGGCGAAGTTGAGGAACACGTTGGCCAGCGCCACCGGGGCGATGTTCGGCCAGACGTGCCTCGTCATGATCCGCCAGGCGGAGAGGTTCTTCAGCTGCGCGGCCTCCACGTACGGCCGATGCCGCTGTTCGAGTACGGCTCCGCGCACCACCCGCGTGTCGGTCGGCGCGAACAACACGACCAGCACGGCGATGGCCAAGCCGTACCCGCCGCCGAGCACCCCGGCGACGACGATCGCGACCAGGAGCGCGGGCAGGGAGAACACCAGGTCGGCCCAGCGCATGGCCAGCGCGTCGACCCAGCCGCCGAGATATCCGGCGGGCAGGCCCACGAGGTTGCCGATGAGCATCGACCCGGCGGCGACGCACAGCGCCCCGGGCACCGCCGTACGGGCGCCCGCGACCAGCAGCTCCAGCACGTCACGGCCGAGGTCGTCGGTGCCGAGCGGATGTCCGGGACCGGGCCCCGTGATGCCCAGCATCAGGTCCTGCGCGGTCGCGTCCGGCACGATCCAGGGGGCGAACGCCGTGGCGACGGCCACCGCGACGAGGATGGCCAGCGCGATGACCACGCTCACCGGCGCGCGCCGCACGATGCTCCTGCGCGCGTCCGACCGTGAGCGCCTCATGAGGTCCTCCCGCCGAGCCTGACCCGGGGGTCGGCGAGCGAGTAGCCGATATCGACCAGGAGGTTGACGGCGGCGATGAGCAGGGTGAGCAGCAGGGCGAGCGCCTGAACGGCCGGAACGTCCTTGAAGGTGACCGAGTCGACCAGCAGGGAGCCGAGTCCGGGCAGCGCGAAGGTCACCTCGACCAGCACGGTTCCGGCCAGCATGCCGGTCACGATCAGCCCGGCCGCGGTGAGGATCGGGACGAGCGAGTTGCGCAGCGTGTAGCCGAGGACGGTGACGGCGCCGAGGCCTCGTGCCCTGGCGAACACCACGTAGTCCTGGTCCAGCTCACGGATGAGCGCGGCTCTGCTGAAGCGGACGAGCATGCCGACGGCGCCGACGGCCAGCGCGGCGGCGGGCAGCGTGAGATGCCAGATCTGGTCGGCGAGGCCCTCGCCGGTGCCGTAGACGGGAAACCAGCCGAGCCAGGCGGCGAAGACCACGAGCAGCAACAGCCCGACGGCGAACGGCGGGGCACTCAGCCCGACCACTCCGGCGGTGACCACGAACCTGTCGGTCGCCCTGCCTCGCCTCAGGGCGCCCACGACGCCCATTGGGATGCCCGCGAGCAGCGAAAGCAGCGTGCCGTACCCGGTGAGCGCCAGGGTGAGCGGCAATCGCTCGCCGATCATGTCGGCGACCGGGGATCCGGTCCTGATGGAGACGCCGAGATCTCCGCGCAGGACACCGCCGAGCCAGCTCAGGTACTGCACGGGCAGCGGGTCGTTGAGGTGGTAGCGGGCCTGGATCGCGGCGATGGTCTCCGGTGTGGCGGGACGGGTGCCGAGCAGGGTCTGCTGCACCGAGCCGGGGGCGAGGTAGAGCAGGCCGAACACACCGATCGACAACAGCGCGACGACGACGGCGGTGCCCGCGAGCCTGCGCAGCAGGAAGGCGCCCCAGCTCCGCCACGCCATCACAGCACCCCGTTCCCCGTCAGCCAGGCGACCGTCCGCTCCGCCGCGTCACGGCGGTGCTCGGGCTCGGTCAGCTCGTGGCCCTCCCGAGGGTAGACGACGAGCTGAGTCCTGACGCCCGCCGCTGACCAGGCACGATAGAGCTGTTCCGCCTGCCCGAGGGGGGTCGTGCGGTCCTCGGCGCCGTGCAGGATCAGTGTCGGGGTGGTGACGGCGGCGGCGTGGCAGACCGGAGAACGGGCGGCGAGGAACTCCCTGCCCTCGGGGGTGGAGATGTCGGCGCCCCGGTGGTACAGCGGATCGTACCCGCGGGCCAGGTTGCTGGCGGTGGCGAAGCTGAGCCAGTCCGTGACGCCGGACATCACCACCGCGGCCCTGAACCGGTCGGTACGGGTCACCGCCCACGCGCTGAGGTAGCCGCCGTAGCTCAGCCCGAGCACGGCCATGCGGCCCGGGTCGGCGACCCCGCTCTCGACGAGGTGGTCGACCCCCGCCAGCACGTCCCCGAGGTCCTCCTCACCGACGTGCCCGATGACACGTCGCGCGTAGTCCTGGCCGCGCCCGCTGCTACCCCTGGGGTTGGGCAGCAGTACGGCCGCGCCCGCGTGCACCAACGGCACCGCGAGCTGGTCGGACTCTGCGGGCGCGAAGGCGCTGGACCACAGCCAGGTCGGCCCGCCATGCGCGATGACGACGAGCGGCAGCGCCTCTCCCCGGCCGCCACCCGGTACGGCGACGCCCGCCCCGGAAACAACGCCATCTAGTACGGCGACACCCGACCCGGAAACGCCATCGCCCGGTACGACAGCACCCGAACCGGAAACGACGCCATCCGACACGGCGAGACCACCCGAGGCGGAAACGCCGCCGCGGGCCCTGGGGGTCAGCAGCAGGCCCTGGACGGTGAGCCCGCCGGGCCCGGTCCAGGTCACCTCCTCCTGGTGTACGGCCAGCCCCGCGAGCCCCTCATTGAGTGCGGTGACCTGGCGCCACTCACCCTCGGCGACCCCGGCGACCGCGATCTCCGGCGGCAGTCCGGCCGTCTCCCAGACGGCCGCGGCCAGCGTGCCCGCACGGTCGACCGACAGTGACGGCTGCCCGTCGCGCCCGCCCAGAGTGCCCCAGGCCGTCCAGCGGGTCAGGACCCGGCCGTCGGCGGTCAGCGTGCCGCCGTGCGTCCCGGTGCCTGACCAGCCGGTGAACCACAGGGTGTGCTCGTCCAGCCAGCCCAGGTCGGTGACGTCGTCGACGGCGGCCAGCCGTGTCACCTCGCCGCCGTCCAGGTCAACGTGGAGGATCCGCCCCGAGACGATGGACAGTCCCTCGACCACGACGGCCGCGTGTCCTCCCGGGGCCAGCCGGGGGCGGCTGAGCTGCCACGAGGTGCTCATGAGGGTCCTGGTCAGGCCGGTCTCACGGTCGGCCAGGACGAGACTGGGCCGGTAGTACCCGGCGGGCGTCTCGTCGGCCGAGATCACGGCCAGCGCGACGCCGTCACGCCAGTCGGCGTCCCACACGGTCTGGCCCGCCAGGGGGATCGGGCGTGGGGACTCGTCACCGATCTCGGCCCACGCAAGCCGCCTCAGCCGACCCCCGGGCGTCCTGACGAAGGGGTCGGAGGGGTCGGCGACCCGGAGCCCGAGGTGGCTGCCGTCCCGCTCGCTGCCGGGGTCGGCGAGCCGTACGAGAACGGTGCCGTCGTCGCCCGCGACCAGATCCTCGATCTCCCCGTCCACCCTGACCCGCCAGACCGGGGCGAGGTCGTCTCCGGAACGGACCTCGACGTGATCGAGGTCCTGCCCCTCCCCCGAGGCGAGGAGCAGCCGCCCGTCGGGCAGCCAGCGCGTGAACGCGTGCCAGCGCTCCGGCGCTTCCGGCACGGGAACGGGCGTGCTCCCCTCCGCGAGGTCGAGCACGTGCGCGACGGGTCCGGCGCCGGGCAGCGGCAGCACGCAGGCGACACGACCGCCCGCGGGGTGCAGCGCCACGGCGTCGGGCACCCGCAGGGTCGCCAGCGCCGCGTGCGCCCGCAGCGCCGCCTCCGGGTCCGACAGCGCGGAGCCCAGCAGCACAGAATCCGACAGCGCGAAGTCCGACGGCGCAGAATCCGACGGCGCGGAGCCGGGTGAACCGACCCGCGCCTGCGGCGGGGTGGTCACGAGCGGGCGGAGAGCTTGGCGGCCCAGGGGCCGACGAAGAAGTAGGGGCCGAATTCGCCCGCGCCGACCTTCGGGCCGAACGCGGTCGCCGCCTCGCCCCACCACAACGGCTGGTAGGGGACGTCGGCGGCGGCCTTGACCAGCGCGTCGCCGAGCAGCTTGCCCCTGGCCGCGTCGTCGGTGCTCTTCTTGGCGTCGTCGAGCAGGCCGGTCACGTCGGCGTTGGCGTACTCGGCGATGTTGGAGCCGTTCTCGCCGACATAGGCACCGTTGAGCAGCTGCTGGATGTACTCGGACGGGTCACCCGTGGTGGCGAAGTACCAGCCGAGGTAGACGCCGGAGGCGTGCTTGCCCAGCTCGGCGATCCACTGCTCAAGCGGGATCTCCTTGACTTCCAGGGTGATGCCGATGGTCTTGAGGTTCTCGGCGAGGGTGAGCGCGGCCCTGCCGAGCTGAGGGCCGCTGCTCGGATAGGTCAGCACGTCGCTGAAGCCGTCCGGCACCGACGACTGGGCCAGCTCGGCCTTGGCCTTGGCGAGGTCGAAGCCGTACTGCGGGATGGTGCCGTACAGGCTCTTGACCGCGGCCTCGTCGAGCACGCCGCCCCACTGCGCGGGGTCGGGGATGGTCGCGGCCACCTGGCCGTGGCCACGCAGGACGCTGCGCACGATGCCGTCCCGGTCGATCGCGTGGGCGACCGCCTTGCGGACGTGGATGTCGTTCCAGGGCTTCTTGGCGGTGTTGAAGGCGAGCGTGACCAGAGAGCGGTCGCTGGCCGTCTTCAGGTCGACGCCGGAGATCGCCTTCCACTGGTCGATCTGCTCGGCGGGGACGTTCAGCGCGACGTCGACGGAGCCGCCGCGCATGGCGAGCAACCGGGTGGACTCCTCGGGGATGAAGTCGAGCCTGATCTGGCGGTAGGGCGCCTTACCGCCCCACCAGGCGTCGTTGCGCTCCATCGTCACGTGCGAGTCGGGCGCGAACTCGGTCACCTTGTAGGGGCCGGTCCCGAGGATCTTGCCGGTCGGGGTGCCGATGTCCTTGCCGGTGGCGTCGATGAACTTCCTGCTCGTGACCAGCAGGGTGCCGGGAGAGGGCGTCCAGGCGAAGGAGGCGTCCGGCTCCTTCAGTGTGATCGTGACCTCGGAGGGGCCGCTGGCCTCGATCTTGTCGACGTTGGCGTAGGCGTAGGCGAAGGCCGAGGTCGAGCCCTTCTTCGCGTGCAGGTCGAGGCTGGCCACGATGTCGTCCGCGGTGAGCGGTGTCCCGTCCGCGAAAGTCACCCCGGAGCGGATCTTGTAGATGTAGGTCTTGGGGTCCTTGCGCTCCCACGACTCGGCGAGGGCGGGCTGGAGGCTGCCGTCCTGGCCGACCCCGACGAGCGCCTCCTGGCAGAGGAGGGCGACGACGTAGTTCATGATGCCCGCCTCCTTGCTCGCGTCCAGCGAGCTGATCGAGGAGGGCAACGCGACCCTGAGGAGGTCGAGGGACTTCGCCGAGGCGCTCGGGGCTCCTGACGAGCCGGCCGAGCCGGTCGAGTCGGCGGGGCCGGTCGAGCCGCAGGCGGCGAGCCCGGGAATCGCGGCCAGGCCGCCCACGATGGCGAGGGACCTCAGAAGGGAGCGCCGGGTGAGGGCGACGTCGGGGAGACCGGCCACGGGGACCTACTTTCGTGCGACCAGCCAGCCTATCTAGCTGCTGCGTCTACCATTACTATCCACTTGGCTCAGGAGAGTATTCGCTCGATGGAGCCCCGGTCAAACCCACCTTTCGAATGGGGAATCCATGACCTCCCTCACCGTTTACAGCGCCCCCTGGTGCGGCCACTGCCACCGCCTGAAAACCGCGCTCACCCGCGCGGACATCCCCTTCGACGAGGTGGACGTCGATCAGACGCCGGGGGCGATCGAGCTCATCACCGAGATCGGCGGCGGCACCTGGCTCATCCCGACCGTGGTCATGCCCGACGGCTCGGGCCTGGTCAACCCGAGCCTTCAGGAGATCCGCGACCGCCTGACCTGACCTGACCGCCCCTGACCTGGCCGCCCGGCCTGCCCCCTGACCTTGTCCTGACCGCCTGAGCGATCAGCGCTCAGGGCCGCCTCTCGGGGCGCGCACCGGCGTCAACGCGAGCACCGCGGCGACCAACGGGAAGCACGCCACCACGACGAGCACCCGAGACAGGCCCATCGACGGGGCCAGCGCGCCCGCCACGGCGGAGCCGACGCCGCCGCCGACGAAGAAGGCGAGGTTGAGCAGTCCCATGCCCGCGCCGCGCAGGGGCAGCGGCAGCCGGGCCGACATCTCCCCCGTGAGCACCACCTGGGTGAGGGCGAAGGATGCCAGGGCGAGCGAGGTGCCCGCGACGAGGAGCCATGCCCCGCCGCCCACGCTCCCGGCCACGACCATGATGACGCCCGTCACGGCGGCGGCACCGGCCAGCAGCAACCGCCCGGTGCGCGGGCCGAGACCGCCGGTCACCCGGGACAGCGCGGCGCCGACCACCGCGCCGGGCAGCAGCGCCGCGCCGACCGTGAGCACGCTCCAGCCGTAGGTCCTGGTCAGGATCTGGGGCACCGCGTACATCGCGGCGAACAGCCCGCCGTAGACGCCGACACCGATGACCGCCGCGACCCAGAACCCCGCGTCGCCCACCACGGGGCGAGGTACGAAGCCGTCCTGCCTGCGCCTGACCTGCCAGGCCAGGCCCGCCGAGGACAGCACCAGCACCGTCGCGACCGCCGCGACGACCGCGCCCGGCAGTCCCAGAGCCCGCGACTGGATGAGGAGCAGCAGCGAACTGGACGCCGTGGCGAGCAGTACCGCGCCGACCACGTCCACCCGCCTGTGCGATCCCGGCCTGGTGGCCAGGGGCAGGCAGAACGGCACGGCCAGCAGTGACAGCGCGGGCAGTACCAGGGTCACCCGCCACGACAGCCAGGCCGTCGCCACACCGCCGGCCAACGTGGCGCCCGCCGCGAACAACGCCATGACACCGCCGTACGTGGCCAGCACCCTGGCCCGCCTGGCCGGATCGGTCGCGGCGAGCAGGGCAAGACAGCCGGAGGTCATCGCGCCCGATCCACCGGCGAGCACCAGGCGGCCCGCGATGAGCACGCCCAGGTTCGGGGCGACCAGACAGCACACGGCCCCGGCTCCCAGCACCAGCGAGCCGACGATGAGGGAGGTCCGCACCCCCCAGGAGTCGGCCAGCCGCCCGAAGACCGCGGTGCCGATACCGAGTGCGAGAGCGTGCGCGGTGAGGACCCAGGCCACCGCGACGGGCCCGGCGTGCAACGCGGCCGCGACGCTGGGCAGCGCGACACCCGCCGCGGTGACGCCGAACACCGCGGGCCCGAACAGGGCGCCGAGCCGTACGGCCGTCGAGAACGGACTGATCGGAGCCGGATCGACGGCCACGACGGGCGGCTGCCCGACAGTTGGAGTCGAGGACATGGACGGTGTCTCCTTCACCGGGCGGCGGAGGGCCGTGCGGCCCGCCAGGCCGCGCTGCTCACGAAGTGGACGTCGTAGTGCTCCTGCACGGCGGACAGGCTGTCGGCGGCCTCCCGGCCGTCGGCGATGCGCCCGAGGTGCCGGAAGTAGCCGAACCGCTCGACGCCGGGTGTCAGGACGACCAGCACCTCGGCGGTCGAACCGGGGGCGGCCCCGAACGCGTGCGCCGTCCTCGGCGGCACCACCACGAGGTCTCCCCTGGAAACCGTGGCCAGCCGGTCGCCGAGGAGGAACTCCATGACCCCGTCAAGCACGTAGAACGCCTCGGAGGACAGGGTGTGGAAGTGCGGGGCGGCTCCGCCGGCGCCGCTGCCCAGCGTGAGCCGGTTGGCGCCGAGCGCGCCCTGGGTGCCGCTGGCATCGGCCAGCAGGGCGAACTCACTGCCCGCCGACAGTTTCACTGTCTCGGCGGCCTCCGCGCGGACGATCATGGCACGGCTCGTGTCTGGATCACTGCCTGGCATGCGAACTTCCTCTCAGATGCTTGGGACCCATTCGAGCCTGGGAACACCTCGCGAACCAGAAGCAGTTGTCACCTGCAGATATCTGTGATCGTGATGAATGGAGGAGTTGTGGAACTCCGGCAGTTGGAGTACTTCCTCGCCGTCGCGGAGGAGGGAGGGTTCGGCCGGGCCGCAGAGCGGCTGAACATCGTGCAGTCCGCGGTGAGCCAGCAGATCCGCAGGCTGGAACGCGAGCTCGGGCTGCCGCTCTTCGACCGCTCGACCCGGCACGTCCATCTGTCCGCCGCAGGAGAGCGCCTACTGCCCGAGGCAAGGGCGGTGATCGCCGCGGCACACCGCACCCGGCAGGTCGCGGCCGAGATCATGGCGGGCACGGACGGCATACTGCGCCTGGGCGCGATCCACGGCCCTGGGGACCGGCTCTACCGCACCCTGGCCGAACTGGCCGCCCTCGCGCCCCGCCTGCAGGTCCGGCTCAAGGACGCCCCGCTGGCCGACCGGCTGGCGGCCGTACGCTCCGGTGAGCTGGACGCCGCACTCGTACGCGCCCTGGCCTCCGCTCCCGGCCTGCGGCTGATCCCCGTCTGGACCGATCCCCTGTATGTCGCGCTGCCCGCGTCACACCCGCTGGCGGCCGAGCCCGTGCTGCGTCTGGAACAGCTCGCGCACCTGCCCGTCCGGCTGACCTCGCGAGAGAAGAACCCGCCCTTCCACGATCTGATCACCGGCTCCTTCCGCGAGGCCGGAATCGAGCCTCCGCCGGGACCGCCGTTCACCAGCCTGCAGGAGACCCTCGCCGAGATCGGGGCGGGTGCTCCCTCCTGGACGGTCTTCTACGAGGTCTCGGGACTGCCGCCCGCGCTCCGCGTGGCTTTCCGGCCGCTCGCGGAACCGGCCCTCGTCACCTTCCTCGCCGTCCGCGACAGGCCGCTCACCGCCGCCCTGCGGCACCTGCTCGTCTCGTTCGGAGCCGGACCGCGGGACGACGGACAGCCGTCGTGACCGGGCCGATCAGGTCAGCAGGGGCTCAAGCAGCAGCAGAACGCCGAAGACGGCGAACGCGGCGGCGGCGCCGTACCGGATGACCTTCTCCGGCAGGTGCTTGCCGAGCATCCGGCCGACCGCGATGGCCAGCGCGTCGGCGGCGACCATGCCGACCGTCGAGCCGAGCCAGGTGCCGAACCAGCCGTACTGCGTGGCCAGCGTGATCGTGGCAAGCATGGTCTTGTCGCCGAGCTCGGCGAGGAAGAAGGCCACGGTCACGGCGACGATCGCGGAGCGGGTCGTGCGGTTGGCCTTCTGCGCCTCCTCGTCGGTCAGCTCGTCCCCGCGCAGCGTCCACAGGGCGAAGCCGAGGAAGGCGACGCCCGCGACGATCGTGATCGCGGTGGTGGGGATGAGGTCACCGGCCAGCCTGCCGAGGCCGACGCTGACCAGGTGAACGACCGCGGTGGCCGCGGTGATCCCGGCCAGGACCGGCCACGGCTTGAACCGGGTCGCGAAAGTCATCGCCATGAGCTGGCTCTTGTCGCCGAGCTCGGCGACAAAGATCACAGCGAGACTGATCCAGAACGCTTCCAACGAGCTGCCCTTCCGCGCGCGGCCGGGCCGGAAGGAGCACCCGGGGAGTTTCGGGCACGACTTCGGCCCGGCGGCATCCATGTGTGCCTGCCAGGCCGAAGGTCTCGTCCGCCTCGGTGTGAGGCCCGCGCGACCGGGCGCCGGAGCGCCAGTATGTCGATCACGCGATTGGGACTACTCCCCTTCGGGTGTTTCCACCCGACTTTAACAGGCGGAGTACCCCCGTTGATTCCCCGCCCGTTTCCCCGGTGCGAAACTTCACGGCTCGGCGCGACGGCTGTACACACCGTGGACACGGACACGGACACGGACACGGACACGGAGATGGAGACGGACAGCCGGGCGTGCCGGACGGATCAGGCGGGACGAACAGGGCAGATGGATCAGAGGCGGGCGCCGACCATCACGGGCTCGTTGACGAGCGCGACGCCGAACTTCTCCAGCACCCCGTCCCGCACCTCACGGGCCAGGTCGAGGAGGTCCTCGGTCGTCGCGGACAGCTCGGGGTTGGTCATGGCCAGGGTGTGCTTGGTCGAGATGCGCGCGGGACCGCGCCGGTAGCCCTTCGGGAAACCGGCGTTCTCGATCAGCCAGGCCGCGGGGACCTTGACGGAGCCATCGGGCGCGTCCCAGTGGGGGAAGCCGGGGACGCGCAGCTCCAGCTCGGCCGCCTGCTCCGCACTGAGGATCGGGTTGGTGAAGAACGAGCCCGCGCTCCGGGTGTCCGGGTCCGCGGGGTCGAGCACCATCCCCTTACCCGCGCGCAACCGCAGCACGGCCTCGCGGGCTCGCGCCAGCGGCACCCGCTCCCCCAGCTCGACGCCCAGGGTCGTGGCCAGCTCCCGGTAGGCGACGGGGCCCGACATCCCGTCCCTGGCCAGCTCGTAGGTGACCGCCAGGACGACGTGCCCGCCGGGCTCCTGTTTGAAGGCACTGTGCCGGTAGGCGAAGCCGCACTCCTCCGCGGTCAGGTCCCGCACCTCGCCGGTCATCCGGTCGTAGACCCGCACCCCGGTGATCGTCTGCGAGACGTCCTGCCCGTAGGCGCCGACGTTCTGGATCGGCGTCGACCCGACCAGCCCCGGGATCCCGGACAGACACTCGATCCCCGACCACCCCTCGGCGACCGCGAGGGCGGCCAGCGTGTCCCAGTCCTCACCCGCCTGCGCGGTGACCCTGACCCCCTCCGCGCCCCCCTCGACCTCGACTCCCCGCGAGGCGACCCGCACGACCAGGCCGTCGAACCCCTCGTCCGCCACGAGCAGGTTGCTGCCCCCGCCGAGCACGAGCACCGGCTCGCCCGCCCTGTCCGCCTCCGCGACCAGCTCGACGATCTCCTCAGCCGACCCGGCCTCGACGAAGGCCTTCGCGGGGCCGCCGAGCCCCAACGTCGTGTACGGCGCCAGCCGTACCCCTGCAACCCGCTCAGTCATGCGCTTCCCCACGCCGGTGCGAAATCCGGCGACCAGCCTACGTGGCGCGGAGCAGCCCGAGCACGCGGTCGTAGGTCCTGCGGGACTCCCTGTCGCGGTAGCCGGGGTCGACGTCGTGGTAGCCGCGGTGCCGTTCCTGGTGGACCGGCAGGTCCCTGCCGAGGGCGACGACGATTCCGGGCAGCGAGAGGGAGAACTCCAGGTCGGCGTTGCGGTAGTAGCGCGCGTCCCTGGAGAACCCGCCCGCGGCGAGCGCGGCGTCGCGCCTGACGGCGAACAGGTGACCGAGCACCCCCCTGACCTCGCCCGGTCCCGCCTCGTGCCAGTCGTGGCCGTCCTCCCCGGGATTCACGCCCTTCCACCCGGCCGCGGCGACGTCGTCCTCCAGCGCCCTGACCAGCGGGGTGATCGCGTCACCGTCCAGGATGGTGGAGGTCTCCATCACGACGTGCACCTCGGAACGGTCGAGCCTGAGCAGCTTCGTACGGCTCTCGCCCCACCCCGCGGAGCCTCCCCGCCAGTGTGCGGTCTCGGCCACGTGCCAGGCCTCGACCCTGCGGGGATACTCGGCGGCCAGTTCCTCGAGAACGTCCCCGGCGCCGTCGACGTTCCCCAGGTCCAGGCCGATGATCTTCGCGTCGGTGCGGGCGATCACGGCGCGGACGCACTCCCGCAGGTCGTCGGGCCAGCCGTCGACCACGAGCGCGACCGTCACCGTCGGCGGCGCGACGGGCTCCTCGACCTCGACCGGGGTGACCTCCTCGTCGAGCCGGGAGACCGACAGGCTCCCGTCCCACAGGAGCTGGGCCTCGAGCATCCGCTCGGGACGGCCCTCTTTCTCCCTCGACCTGCCGACCAGCTCCGCGCCCTCCGGCGCCTGCTCCGGCGCGGCCTGGGTCTCCGCGACCCGCTCGGACTCCAGGTCTCCGAGCCGTCCCGGATGGACGCCGGGCTCCGCCGCCTTACCGGCGCGGTCCGCCTCGGGAGAGGTTTTCCCCGGGGCGACCGTCCCGGAAGCCCGCCCCTCCGCTCGTGCGTCCCGTTCCTCCTGTCCGGGGTCGCCGGAGCTTTCCGAGCTCTCGGACCTTTCCTGCCTTTCCGGCACGGAACTCACCGTGGCCCACACCCGGAACGACGGTTTGGGAGTGAGATCTTTGGGAGTGAGATCGAAGCCCTCATCGGTGTCGCGGACGAGCCAGCCCTGGGCTTCGATCTCGCCACGGAGCGCGTCCGCTCCGACGTGGTCGTGATCGGCCCTGGCCCTGGCCCACCGCTCGGCGAGAGCGGTCACGTGAGGTGGTACTTCTCTCATTCCAGGACGCTACCCACGGACAGGGGGAAGAATCCGCCTTCGATCGGTGAGACAGTGGAGGCGAACCGTACGACGCCTCCGTCCTCGGCTACTGCGCGAGCCTACGGAGGGATCGGGTGCGTGGCCGGCGCACCCGATCCGTCATGTCAGGAACAGAGGCAGGAGGTCAGCTGTACTTGCGGATCGTCGTGCCGATCCAGTCCGCGTAAGCGTGCACGTTGGTGTAGAGGCCGGGACCTTCCGCGCAGGACGGGCTCGCGGCGCCGGGACCCGAGGTGACGCCGATGAGCTCCCATCGGTCGTTCCTGCCGCGCTGGATCTGCGGCGAGCCGGAGTCGCCGTTGCACGCCATGGCGTCCGGCACCCGGCTGACCGTGCACAGCCGGGTCTTGGTCGCGTAGCCTGGGCCGCACTCGGACTTCGCGCCTCTGCGGGTGTCGAGCTCCTGGAGTCGCGGGGACATCTTCCAGTCGGCCGGGTTGCGCTTGGACTCGGTGATGCCGAAGCCGATGATCCGGGTCGGGGTGCCGGGCCGTCCCGGCCGCTCGGCGATCCGGATGGGCTTGTAGGAGACGGGACGGTCCAGGCGGACCAGCGCGATGTCGTTGTTGTTGGGCGCACCCTGGGCGAAACGAGGGTGGATCACCGCCTGTGCGATCTTACGGACCGTGCCCCCCGACTTTCGCCGGTCGCTGCCGATGCGAACCTCTCCCGCCGGGATCGACCCGATCTCCATGTTGAGGCAGTGAGCCGCGGTCACCACCCACTGCGGGGCGATCAACGCCGCCCCGCACACGCCGTCCTTGAGACCCACGCCCGGCGCCGACACCGGGATCGACGCCATGAACGAGTAGGACTGCGTGGCGTCCTTGCCGTTGATGATCGCTCCGGCGCTACCGGTCGTCGCGGCGAGACAGGCCACGCCGGCCACGGCGACGATGGCGGAACGTGACAGAGCGCGACGGAACGATTCCATGCCAAACAACGGGGTTAGCCCCTTAAGTGGAGGATTAAGACGTAATCACGCTATATGTCCGAGATTGGCGGGGTTATCACGCCAGCACGTCAACCCACGGTAGGGGTAACCCCCCCGGACCAGGGCGGATATCTCAACAGCATCCCGGCCACCGGACGCTGCTCCCGCGCCCCGAGAACACTCCCCAGGACGCGGGGGAGTCGGCCGCGAGCCACCCATGTCGCGCGCGGCCTCCTCACGTCACCGGTCGGCGGCCGTTTCCCGCGGTCGGCGCCGATGAGCGTGGCGGGTGTCAGAAGGCGTAGGGACCGAAGCGGCCCCAGGCGATCACGGCGGTGAGCACCAGCAGCACCAGGTTGACCACGATGCCGCTGTACTCCTTGCGGCGGACGTGGACGGCGGCGGCCCCCACCATGATGATCGCCAGGCCGGTCGCGGCCAGCGGCGTGAGGATCGGGGCGATGCCGGTGAGGGCGGGCAGGATCAGGCCGAGCGCGCCGAGCAATTCGACCACCCCGATCAGGCGGACCTGGACGGGCGAGAAGTCCTCGACCCACGGCAGCCTGGGGGCGAGCCCGTCCTTCGGCTGGGTGGCCTTCATGACTCCGGCCATGCCGAAGGCCGCGGCCAGGAGAATCTGCAGAACCCACAGGAAAACGTTCACGTCGGTTTCTCTCTCGGAGCGAGGGGGCCGGGCACCGGTCCCGGCGGGGAGTCAGGCGAGAAGGGAGACCCGTGCCGACGACGACGGTCGCGGACGTCGGCGATGCCCCAGGGGGTGACGAGCGGGTTGGCGGGCGATGCCCTCAGGGGACGGGCGGGTTAGTGAAGGGATTCCTCCACTTACCGGGAGGATAGCAAAACATGTGGAGGATGTATTCCGCTTAGATATCCTGGAAACATGACCACTTCCGCCGACCGGCCCGCCCTACGCGCCGACGCCGAACGCAACCGCGAGCGCATCCTCGCCACCGCCCGGCGGATGTTCGCCGAGCACGGCCTGGACGTGCCGATGGAGGACGTCGCCCGCCAGGCGAGCGTGGGCGTGGCCACCCTGTACCGGCGCTTCCCCACCCGGGAGGACCTCATCGCCGCGGTGTTCGAGGCCAAGATGACCGCCCACGCCGACGCCGTCACCACCGCGCTGACCGACCCCGACTCCTGGCACGGCTTCTGCCGCTACCTGGAACACGTCTGCGCCATGCAGGCCGAAGACCGCGGCTTCGCCAACGCGCTGACCATGACCTTCCCCACCGCCCGCGCCCTGGAGGCCGAGCGCGACCGCGCCTACCACGGTCTGGTCGAGCTGATCAGCCGCGCCAAGGTCGCGGGCAAGCTACGCAGGGACTTCGTCCCCGAGGACGTCGTCATGCTGCTCATGGCCAACGCCGGTGTCATCGCCGCGACGGACCAGGCCGCCCCCTGCACCTGGAAGCGGCTGCTGGCCTATCTCATTCAGGCTTTCGCCGCACCGGCGACCCCGCCCGTCACGGTGCCGCTGCCCGACCCACCGGCCCCGACCGCGATGTATCGGGCGCTTCTGCGCCTGCGCGGGCCCAGGACGGGCACGGCACGCTGACGCGCGGCCGCGCCACCGTCATGCGGGTCACGGGAGTCATGGGTACGGCGATTCCCGGCGGGTCATGGCGGGTTACGACGGGTCACGGGAGGAAATCCGTGGAACACCGTCGCGAACCCGCCGGCTCGCGGAACGCCTCTCAGGCGAGCTGGACCACCGCGCGGGCCTTGGAGAGCACCCGGGAGTCTCCGGAGCGGGCGGTCAGCGCGACCACCACACGCTTGTCCTCGAGCTTCTCCTCGACGATGCCACTCACCGTGATGACCGCCCCCTGCTCGTCGTCGGGGACGACGACCATGGAGGAGAACCGCACGCCGTAGTCGACGACCGCGCCCGGGTCGCCCACCCAGTCGGTGACGAACCGGCCGCCCTGGGCCATGGTGAACATGCCGTGCGCGATGACGTCGGGCAGCCCGACGGTCTTGGCGAAGCGCTCGTTCCAGTGGATGGGGTTGAAGTCGCCGGAGGCCCCGGCGTACATCACCAGGTTCACGCGGCGGACGGGATAGTCGGCCGCCGGGATCTCCTGGCCTGTCTCGACATCGTCGTACTTGACCGTCGCGGCCATCTCAGCCCGCCCCTCCGCGCTCGACGATGGTGTTGTAGGTCGTGCAGACCGGCTCGCCCTCGACGGTGGTGACGTCGCTCCTGACGGTGATGAGCTCGTTACGGCCCACGCTGCGGATGTCGGTCACCGTCGAGACGGTGACCAGCTCGTCGCCGACGTGAATCGGCCTGCTGTACTCGAACCGCTGCTCGCCGTGGACGACCATGGCGAAGTTGAGGCCGAGGTCGGGGTCGGTCAGGATCGATCCGCCCGCCAGGCTGAACACGATGGGGAAGGTCGGCGGCGCGATCACGTCCGGGTGACCGGCGGCCTGGGCGGCCTCCCTGTCCCGGTAGATCGGGTTGTTGTCGCCGATCGCCGTCGCGAACTCCCTGATCTTCACGCGGCTGACCTCGTAGGGCGAAGAGGGCGCGGACGCCCGCCCGACGAAATCGCGGTTCAGAGCCATCATGCTCCTTTGCGGATATCGAGCTGGTGAGGCCGACAGTAACAGAACAAGATTCCGGGATGTGCTCCCAGACGGCCACCAGGAAACCGTAGCCCGGTCCGGGCCTCGCACGGCTGTTGAGCACGGTCAACACCCGAACCGGAAAGCTGTGCGGATACGACAAACCGGCGCCCTCCAGAGAGGACGCCGGTCTGCGTTGAGTATGCGAGTGCTACCGAAGCAGCCATCTCCCGGACTGAGGCGGGAGTCTTCGCGGAGACTTAGCGGGTCTCGCGGTGCGCCCGGTGCGTCTTGCAGTTGGGGCAGTACTTCTTCAGCTCAAGCCGATCCGGGTCGTTGCGCCGGTTCTTCCGCGTGATGTAGTTGCGGTGCTTGCACTCCTGGCAGGCCAGCGTGATCTTCGGCCTAACGTCGGTGGCAGCCACTTGGGAGTGCCTTTCTACGTTTGGGACTGGGACAACCCACGCCGGTGCTCCGCGAGGGAGACCGAGAGGGTAGTAGCGGAGGCCGGACTTGAACCGGCGACACAACGATTATGAGCCGTTTGCTCTGCCTGACTGAGCTACTCCGCCTTGGGACCGACTAAACTGACGACCCCCGCAAGGATACCCGACCCGCGGACTGACTGCGTACTTGCGCAGGTCAGGGCCATCATCCGGGTTTCCCCGGTATGCCCGTCCACGCGCCGGGACCTTGAGCACTCTCCGGGTGACCGTCAAGGGCCACCCAAGCCGAAAGCCCCAACCGACAGGTCAGGGCTTGGAGGCTGTCGAGCCCCTTTACGGAATCGAACCGTAGACCTTCTCCTTACCATGGAGACGCTCTGCCGACTGAGCTAAAGGGGCCTGTCTGCTTCGCCTTCGCGCTGCGGACAGGTGTAACCATACACGGCTCCGGAGCGCGATGCGAAATCAATCGAGGACCGCCCGGATCACCACACGTCCCCCACCGGTCGTGCCGTGTTCGACGCCCAAACCGGGCCTCTCGGCTTCGCGGCGACGGCGACGCGACCCCGGGTTCCGCTCCCCCGCGAAGGCGACGGCCGCCCACCACCCTCACCTACGTTCCCGCAGGTGGAGGGGCCGTCCGGGACGAAACCGCACGGCCGGTCCGCGCCGGAACGGCTCCGCCCGCCGCGGACCGCCTGGCCGTACCGGAAACTCGGACCAAGCCGCGGCTCACAGGCCTCCGAATACGGTGCGTGGCGAACAGGAGACGCGGGGTCAGGGCGGCGGGAGCGGGGCTCCTGGCGGCGCTGGCCGCGCTCGGCGGCGGGGAGCTGGTGGCGGGGCTGCTGCGCCCCCAGGCCTCCCCCGTCGCCGTCGTGGGCGCCACGGTGATCGACCTGACCCCCACTCCCGTGAAGGAGTTCGCGGTCAGCACGTTCGGAAGCCACGACAAGGCCGTCCTGGTCGGCACGATCGTCCTGGTCCTCCTCGGCTTCGCCTGCCTTCTCGGCCTTCTCGCCGGAGCGGGCCGCCGTGCCCTGGCCGCGACCGGGGTGGCGGGCCTGGGGCTTGTCGGAACCGCGGCCGCGGCGACCCGGCCTGCGACCGTCCCCGTCGACGCGGTCCCGTCCCTGGTCGCGGCGATCGTGGGAGCCCTGACCCTCCTCGCCCTCGTCCCGGCCGTACCACCGACCGGCGGCGCGAGGATCCTCCCCACGCGCGGCAGGAGGGCCATCCCGGTCAACACGCGAAGGGCCTTCCTGGTCACCGGGACGGGGGCCGCGGCGGCGATCACCACCGGGCGCCTGCTCGCCTCGCGCGCCCCGGCCGGCACACTGCTCCTGCCTCCGCCCGCCGCCCCCGCCCCGCCGCTTCCCGCGGGGACCGATCTGCGCGTCCCCGGCCTCGGCCCGTTCGTCACCCCCGCCGCCGACTTCTACCGGGTCGACACCGCCCTCGTCGTGCCCCGTCTCCTCCTTGACGACTGGACCCTTCGCGTACACGGGACCCGCACGATCGAGCTGACCATGGCCGACGTGCTCAGACGCGGGCTGATCGAGCGCGACATCACCCTGACCTGCGTCTCGAACGAGGTCGGCGGCCCGTACGTCGGCAACGCGCGCTGGCTGGGCGCGCCGCTGGCGCCCCTCCTGCGCGAAGCCGGCATCCCCGCGGGCTCCGACCAGCTGCTGAGCCGTTCCGCCGACGGCTGGACCGCGGGAACCCCGGTCGACGTCGTCATGGACGGCCGCGACGCGATGCTGGCCGTCGGGATGAACGGCAGAGCGCTTCCCGCCGAGCGGGGCTTCCCCGCCCGTCTCGTCGTCCCTGGCCTCTACGGCTACGTGTCGGCGACCAAGTGGGTGGTGGAACTCAGGCTGACCCGCTACGCCGACGAGCACGCCTACTGGACGGAGCGCGGCTGGGCCGTCGACGCGCCCGTCAAGACCATGTCCAGGATCGACGTCCCCGCGCCCTTCGGACGGCTGCGAGCCGGAGCCGTGACGGTCGCCGGGGTTGCCTGGGCGCAGCACCGCGGCGTCGCCGGTGTCGAGGTCAGGGTGGACGGCGGCCCGTGGCAGGAGGCCCGGCTGGCCGCCGTCCCCGGCCCGGACACCTGGCGGCAGTGGGCCTGGACCTGGCAGGCCACACCGGGCGGCCACACCGTGGAGGTCCGCGCGACCGACGCGGCGGGCCATACCCAGCAGTCGTCCCGAGTGACGCCGTTCCCCGACGGGGCGACGGGCTGGCACTCGGTGGCGGTCACCGTCACGTGACCGGTTCATCCCCGCGGAACCGGCGGGCGGAACGCGGCCCAGGTCGCGCACCAGACGAACACCACAAAACCATCGATAACAGGAGCAGCTACGTGAAGATCACCGCATTCACCGCCACCGCCCTCACCGCCCTGGCGCTCACCGCCGCCTGCGGGAACAGCACGAACGCGGACGGCACCGCGGCGAACGGCGCCGCGACCCCGGCCCCCGCCACCTCCGCCGCCTCGCCCGCCGGGACGGCCACGCAGGACGCCGCCGGGCCCGCCATGGCCGACGGCCCGTTCGGTACGGCCTGCTCGGCCGTACCGACCTCGGGCAAGGGCAGCTTCGCGGGCATGGCGACCGACCCCGTCGCCACCGCGGCGTCCAACAACCCGGTGCTGTCCACCCTGGTCGCGGCCGTCAAGAAGGCGGGCCTGGTGGACACGCTGAACTCCGCCAAGGACATCACGGTGTTCGCCCCGACCAACGACGCGTTCGCCAAGATCCCGAAGACCACCCTCGACAAGGTCCTGGCCGACAAGGCGACGCTGACCAAGATCCTGACCTACCACGTGGTCGCGGGCAGGAAGAGCCCCGCCGACCTCGGCGCCGCCTCGTTCGCGACGCTGCAGGGCGGCGACCTGACCGTCAAGGGCTCCGGCGAGGACTACACCGTCAACGACGCCAAGGTCGTCTGCGGCAACGTCACCACCGGCAACGCCACCGTCTACATCGTGGACACGGTGCTCATGCCGAAGTAGGCGAGAGCTCTCACCGTGAGAGCGGCGGGACGGGCCGGGAGCCGGCCGGGTGGAAGGGATGGGACAGCGCGAGGCCCCTCCACCCGGCACGGCAGCACCAAGTGGCCGCCAAGTAAGCCTTAAACAGGTCGTCGCATCGTGGTCGCGTAGCGGTACACACCACGAAGGAGAGACCTGACATGACCCCCGAGCTGCTGGGATTCCAGATCGCGCACCGAGCCATGAGGGGGGAGGCCCGCCGCCTCTCCGTCCTGGCCACGGAGCTGGCCGAGGGCAGGCAGTCCGCCGACACGAACCGCGCTGGAGCCATCAGTGCCTTCATCGCGCGGATGTGCGCGACCATCCACCATCACCACATGTCGGAGGACGAGGTGCTCTGGCCCGTCATCGAACGGTCAGCGGGCGCGGAGGTGGACCTGCGCGACCTGAGCGACGACCACTCCGCGCTCGACCCGCTGCTGGCCGAGATCAACGGCCAGGCGACGACGTTCGCCTCGACCGGGGACGCCTCCCCGCTCGTGGCGCCGCTGGCCAGGCTCGCCGACATGCTTGACGAACACATCGAGGAGGAGGAGCGGCTGCTCTTCCCGATCATCACGAAGTACGTGTCCGTCGCCGACTGGAAGAGGGTCGAACACGCCGTCCGCAAGGGAAGCGACGTCCGGGTCGAGCTGCCGAGGATGGAGGAGTACGCCGGGCCCGAGGAACTCGCCCGGCTGCGCAGGCTGGCCGGTCCCATGCTGACGGTGATGCTTTCCCTGTTCCGCGGCGGCTACCGGCGCCGCCAGCGGCTCGTCTTCGGCCCTCTCGCCGGGGCCTGAGGGGCAGATCCCCGGACGGGAGGGTCAGCCGGCGACGTGCTGTGCCTCGTCCTGCATGACGTAGGCGGATCCCCGGACGGGAGGGTCAGCCACCCTGCGCCGACGACGCCGCCAGCGCCTGAGCCGCCCTGCGCGCCCAGTGCGGGGAGCCGACCCGTTCCGCGACCCGTTCCGCCTTGGCGTAGTGGGCCGTCCCGTCGCGGCCGAGGAACTCGGCGAGGTCGCCCAGGATGTGCGCCACAGGACCGATGGTGACCGAGCCTGAGGACAGCCCGGCCAGCTCGTCGTCCCACGGCAGCAGCTCCCTGTAGCACCGCTCCCCCACCTCGCGCTCGTCCAGGGCTATGGCGTTCTCCGCCCGCAGCGCCAGCCGGATCAGCCAGTAGTAGTCCTGACGGGCCTGCCAGCCCGGCTCCCAGAACGCCCGGGCCTCCTCGTGCCGCCCCTCGGCGATCAGGGCCCTGACCAGGATTTCCGAGACGTCCTGGGGAATGAACGCGTGGATGGCCGTGAGCTCCTCGATGTCCTGCGGCAACCCTCCCGCCAGCCGGACCACGAACCGGCCGACGACGCCGATGCCGGTGGCGTTCGCGCCGCCCGCCACCGCCATCTGCTCGGCCGCGGCCGAGTAACCTCGCTCGGCCGCCTCGAACTCGCCCCTGACCAGCAGGATCAGGGTGTCCAGCATGGACAGCACGCTCAGCGCCAGCCCGAGCTGCCCGTTGGTCGAGTGTTCAAGCGCCAGGTCCGCGTGATGACGCGCGGCGGCCAGGTCGTTGCGGCCGAGGCTGACCATGTAGAGGGCGTGGTGCCCCTGCATCTGGTAGCCGGGCAGCCCGGCGCGCTCACCCAGCTCGACCAACTCCCGCCCCACGGCCTCCAGTTCGTCGCGTCTGTGGGGCGTCAGCAGGACGAAGTAGCGCGCGTTGAGCGCGAGACAGATCAACTCGGTACGGCCCAGCCCCCTGGCCAACCGCAACGCCTCGGCGCTGAACGCCTCGCAGTCCTCCTCGTCATGCCCCTCCAGCTCGAAGGTGAGCGTGGCCAGCAACCGGCAGCGGACCTCGTCGCGGCTCACGGCCCGCTCCCGTCCCGGCGCCCCCTCGGTCCAGGCCTCCCCCTCGCTCTCAGCCCCCTCGGTCTCGGCCCAGACCTCCCCCTCGGCCCAGACCTCCCCCTCGGTCCAGGCCTCCCCTCCGGGCGGCGTCCCCTCGTCGGACAGCGCCTCCCTGATCGCGGCGACGAACTCCTCGTCCACCCGCCGGTCCGGCTGGATCGACCAGGTCACCGGCGCGTCGTAGGCCGTCAGCGCCCGGGGAAGCCCCGTCCCGAGCCGTCGCGCCACCTCGATCGCCCGTGCCCGGTTCGCCCTGGCGGCCATCACGTTGCCCTCGTGCGCCTCGGCACCCACCAGACGGCAGAGCAGGCCGAACCGCCGGTGATCGTCGTCCACGAGACCGAGCGCTCCCCGGTAGAGGACTCCCGCCTCCCGGTAGGCGTGCAGGGCCACCGCCTGCTCCGCCGCCGCCACCACGTACGGCACCGCCCGCTCCGCGGTGCCCGCGGTGGCGGCGGCGAGCGCGTGGTGCCCCAGGGCCGCGACGTCTCCCGGCCTGACCCGTTCCAGCGCGTCGAAGACCTTGCCGTGCAGCCGGGTACGGCGGATACCCGGGGTGTCCTCGTACAGCGTCTCGCGAACCAGGACGTGGGCGAAGCGCACCCGGCCAGGAGCGGGCTCGGTCAGCAGCCCGGTCAGGACCCCCGCCTCCAGCCCCTCAAGCACCGCCTCCTCATCGGCACCGTCCATCGCGAGCAGTACTTCGGCGTCCACGTCCCTGCCGACGATCGCCGCGTCCCGCAACGTGGTCCTGGCCGTCGCGGGCAGCCTGCCGATCCTGCGCCGGATCAGGTCCCGCACCCCCTGCGGCAGCGCCATGGCCGCCGTCGTCCCGTCCGTGGTGATCAGCCGGGCCGTCTCGCACACGAAGAGCGGGTTGCCGCCGGTGCGCTCCGCCACCGTGCGCGCGGTCACCGGATCGACGTCGCGCCCTGAACGCTCCCGCAGCAGCCGGGCGACGTCCGCGGCGTCGAGCCCGTTCAGGTCGAGCCGGTGGGTGTCCCTGCCGGCCAGAGCCGCCCAGGTCGCCTCGAGATCCTCGGCGGCCTCGGCGGGCCGGTAGGTGGCCACCACCATGATCCTGGAGGTGGCGAGCCGTACCGCCAGATGGCGCAGCAGCCTGAGCGTCTCGCCGTCGGCGCGATGAACGTCCTCCAGCACGATCAGCAGCCGGGTGTCTCCCATCACGGTTCGCGCCAGGTAGTCCTCCACGGCTCTGGCCAGCTGGAACCCGCCGGTCGCCGGGGCGTCGTCGGCCAGCAGGGGCGCGAGCCGTACCGCCGCGGCGTCGTCCGGCGGCCGTACGGCGGCCAGCCCGCGGAGCACCTCGCTCCATGCCCAGGCGGGTGGCGCCCCGCCATCCGTCTCTGGGCACTGCCCCGTCGCGGTCAGCCATCCCCCGGCCGCCAGCCTCGAGGTGAACATGTCGGCGAGCGTGCTCTTGCCTGCCCCCGCCTCCCCTCCCACCCAGACCGTGCGCAGCCCTTCCGCATCGGCGACGGCGTCGAGCATGGTCAGCTCCGCCGTACGGCCGATCAGCTCGGTGACCGGTTCGAGGCTCCGGCTCCCAGCCTGGGGCCGGGAAACGACAGGCTCTGCGGTCACCGGCCCGGGAGCCGCCGGGCCCGAGACCACCGGCCCCTGCCCGTGCAGGAAGTCGGCGTGGGCCAGGATTCCGGCCTCCAGCGCACGCAACGCAGGCCCGGGATCCACTCCGAGTTCCTCGGCGAGAGTCTCACGTGCCATCCTGATCGTGGCCAGCGCGTCCGCCTGCCGTCCCGCCCGGTAGAGGGCCAGGGCCAGCAGGCGCACGGCGTTCTCCCTGAGGGGATGGGCGCGGACGTGCTGTTCGAGACCGACCTCCGCGTTGCGGCCGAGGGCGAGCAGGGCCTCGGCGCGATACTCGACGGCGACCAGCCGCAGCTCCTCCAGCCTCGCGGCCTCCGGCTCCGCCCACTCCTCGTCGGCGAACTCGGCGTAGGCCTGCCCCTGCCACAGCTCGAACGCCCGACCCAGCAGGCCGAGCGCCCGCACACCGTCACCCGCGGCGAGCGCGGTGGCGGCGGAGTCCACCAGACGAGGAAACAGCCAGGCGTCCACCTGGTCGTCCTCCAGCCGGAGGCGGTACCCGGGCGCGGCGCTGACCAGTACGGTGGCCGGAGTGCGGGGCGGCCGGTCGGGTTCGAGCGTTCGGCGCAGGTTGGACACGTACACCTGGAGCGCGGCCAGCGCCTTGGGCGGGGGCTGCCCCCGCCAGAGGTCGTCGATGAAACGATCGGTGGAGACCACATGGCCGCCCGCGGCGACCAGCCGGGCCACCACGGCCCGCTGCCGGAACGGCCCCAGGTCCACCGCACGACCACTGATCTCCGCCTGGAGCGGACCGAGAACGCGCAACATAACAAAGGGCAGCGTATGTGCCCTTCATCATCTTTCGCATGACACAGAGGAGCACAATGCTGCAGAACCGGCGCAAGGAAGCGATCCGAGCGCTCGACGAGAGCGACAGGAAACACTGGTACTGGTACGGAAAGGATGGCGACGGCCATGTGTGGCTGTTCGACGCCGTCATCGACGACGGCGGTGAGTACTGGCCTGTCAGACATGCCGAGCTGGGTTCGGGCGGTCTCGCCCACCGGTACTCGTGGAACCACATCGAGGACGAGCACGGCTTTCTCGCCGAGGGGCCGCTCTACCCCGACGACTTCGGCCTGCACCCGCTGACCGCAGAGGAGTTCGGCACGTTGTGGGACGCGCTCGGCGACTGAGGGAGCCCTCCAGGACAGGCCCGTCTCGTCTCATCCGTCGGCACGGACGCCCTCTTCGGCGTTCTCCCTCCGGCCGTGGAGAACCCGCTCGTTGATCTCCAGGTTGTTGAGCAGCTTGAGGGACGCGGAGAGCGCGCTGCCGACGAGATCTCCCTGGACCTCGCCGTACTCGATCTGGAAGACCGTGCCTGCCGTCCCGTCGCCGGTGTCCCCTCGGAGATCTTGGCAGGTGCCCTCGGCGCCGGTCTCGGTGGCCGCGCGAAGCAGGAACGCAACGGTGTGAGCCTTGGCGCGGGGAACGGTCAGGGTGAGCAGTTCCCGTCCGGTCCGCCCGAGCAGCACCCCTTCCTCCTCGCCGCCGAACAGCAGGCCGTACAGCACGTCCCTGACCTCACGCAGCAACGCCTCCCCCCGTGCCGACCGGCACTTTCCCGGGATGAGCGCGTCACCTTTGCGCGGCGGGTCGATGAGATATCCACCGGCCTCAAGAACAGAACGGTTCAGAGACCGATATCTCTCGACATAACGAGACAGGGAGTCCTCGTCCAGGCCCAGCTCTCGCAGGCGGGCCCTCCTGGCAGTCCCGCCCTCCTCGGTTTTCTCGATCACTCCCGACGGGACGGACGGTCGCCGCGGCCCGGACTCCGCGACCGCGTTCCCCGGCAGGAGCAACGTCAGCAACTGCTCGACCAGCCAGTCGAGAGGCTGGGCACGGAGCCGGGCACGCACGCGCTCGCGAAACTCCTCGGAGAGCTCTTCCCGGACCTGCCCTACGATCTGCGTCACATCATGCATGTGAAACCCGCTTCCGACCTCGGACCTGCCGCGACTATCGCATCTGAAAAGGCCCTCGACCAGGCGAATCTCACATCCGCCGATCAGCTGTCCGATATCGGACATAGAAAAAACACCTTGCCCGATATAGCGGAAAAAACATCCATGCCGAGATATTTACGGATGAGTTATGGATGGGAAAGCTGAATCCACGGCCCTCAGGAAGTGGCCCCGTTCTGGAGAGCGGCCTGGACCTCGAGGACGATCTGCACCCTCTCCCCCAGCGCCAGACCTTCTCCCCCCGGGATGGGGCTGTTGAAGGTGACGCCGAAATCCGTACGGTCGATCTCCCCTGTCGCCGTGAAGCCGACACGGGCCCCGGCGAGGGGGTCCGGCGCGAAGGGGTCGGGGCCGAAGCCGTTGACCTCGACATTCAGCGGAACCCGGCGAGTGACCCCCTTGAGTGTGAGCTCGCCGTCCAGCACGAAGGCGTCACCGTCCCATCGAACCGTGTCGGCGCGATAGGTCATGGTCGGGTGCTTGTCGACTTCGAGGAAGTCGGTGGAGCGGAGGTGTGCGTCTCTCTGCGCGTTGCCGGTGTCGACCGAGGTCAGGTCGATCACCGCGGTGACGCTGGAGTCGAGCGGATCGACCCCGGTGACAATCTGCCCCTCGAACGCGGTGAAACGCCCGCGCACCTTGCTGATCATCAGATGTCGAACCGTGAAGCCGACCTCGGAATGGACCGGGTCGATGTTCCATGTTCCCGCGACGTAACCCGGGATTTCGACGGCCTGCGTCATTATCGTCTCTCCTTGGATTTTACAAGCAAGCGGATGTCATTTATGACATGGCCCCAAAGAAGGGGCTTCTCCATCCTGAGACCGCGGAGAGAGCTACGCAAGAACGCACTTTTACATTACTCGGTGACCTGAAGATAACCGTAAACGCGCGAAAACCCGCCCCACCCGGGCCCACGACCTGTCCACCGCGCACCCGAGGACCGACAACCTCCCGGAACGCCCTGGCTCAGAGCCGACGAGGGGCGGGCGTCACCCCAGCCGTTACGGCACGGCCGAAAAACACAGAACAAGGTGCCGCCGCCGATATTCTCCGGAAATCCCGACGAGAATGTCGGGGCCACGCCGTTCCTTTCACTCCGCCCACCCGTGCCCGGCCCCGTGCTGTTCGGGGAGATCCCCGCCACGTGGGCGATCGGCCGGCACATCACGAAACCGGCGATTCACGCCCAGGACATGGCCAAGGCGGCCGACCGGCCTCGATCCCGAGGTGGGGCGGCCGACGCTGGAAGGGGATCTTTCGCGAGGTGGGTCAGGAGGCGTCGAACAGGGCGCTGACCGACTCACCGTCGTGAATGCGGCGCATGGCCTCGGCGAGCGCGGGGGCGATCGACAGGACGCGAAGCTTGGAGTCAGGCTTGACCTCGGGGAGGGGAACGGTGTTGGTGCAGACGATCTCCTCGACGTCGGGCTGCTCACTGAGACGGTCGACGGCTCCATGGGCGAAGACGCCATGGGTGCAGGCGATCCGTACCGACCTGACCCCGCGCTCGCGAAGACGGTCGAGCAGCTCGATGACCGTCGTCCCCTTGGCGATCTCGTCATCCAGAATGATGACGTCCTTGCCGACGACGTCGCCGATCACCGAGCCGATGACGACGCGGTCATCGCTGAACCGCTGCTTGGCCCCCATCGCGACCTCGGTCCCCAGGAGACGCGCGAAGGCCGCGGCGTCCTTGGCGTTGCCCAGGTCAGGGGAGACGACGACGGTGTTGGAAAGGTCGTACTGCCGGAAGTGCGCGGCCAGCTCGCGCAGAGCGTGCAGGTGGTCGACCGGGACGCTGAAGAAACCGTGTACCTGGGGTGAGTGCAGGGTCATGGCGAGCACCCGGCTGGCCCCGGCCGCCACCAGGAGATCGGCGACCAGACGCGCTCCGATCGAGATGCGCGGGGCGTCTTTCTTGTCCGACCGGGCATAGGAATAGTGGGGCATCACCACGGTCGTCCTGGCCGCCGAAGCCCCTCTGGCGGCGTCCAGCATCAGGAGTAGCTCAACCAGATTCTCCTGGACGGGAGGGACGAGGGGCTGGATGAGGAACACGTCCCGTTCCCTGCAGTTGGCCTGCAGCTGCACTTCCAGGCAGTCGTTGGCGAAACGCTTGACTCGGACCGGATGCAGCGGGGTCCCCAGATGAGAGCAGATCTCGGCTGCCAGCTCGGGATGGGCACTTCCGCTGAACACGGTGATGTCTCGCACAAGGCGCTCCTTGCTCGTGGACTGGTGCTGAATCAGTCAGACGAGCCGCATGTTACATGTGCCCACAAATCGGACTCACCGCTGGTAGGGGACTGGGACCTCTCCCCGCCCACGGACTCGCCGGCCGTACGGCACGAGCCCCGCCGCCAGGCGGCACGGCACCCCTGAGCACACGCCCGGCCTCCTGAGCACACGCCTCGGCCCCGTTTCCGTCTCCGCCCCCCGCCCCCGCTTCGTTGTTCTTGGCGCTTCGCTCTCAATGCTTCGCCGGGACCGCGGCCGGCAAGAGCCGCGCGCTCTCTCGCAGCGTGGCCCGCTCGGCCCGAGACAGGTCCGTTCCCTGGCACGACGAGGGCTCCGCCCCCCGGCAGACGATGGCCACGGCCCTCTTGGCGGCGTCCACACCACGGTCGAACCGGGCACCAATCACCGGGTCCGCCTGTCGGCAGGCCCGCAGAGCCTCTTTTCGCGGGGAATCAACGAGCTGTTCGTAGCCGACTTTGATCGTCATGACGTGAAAGTCGGAGTTTCCCGTCCGCTCGAGCAGGTTCCTGATCGCGTTCCAGGTGGCGAGCAACCCCACGGCCAAATTCAGATAGGCGCCTTTGCAGGCGGCCTTCCAGTTCTCGGGAGGCCGACAGTCACCCGGGTCGAAGCCCTTCGGATAAAGGTTCCCGACGGCGGCGGAGGCCGTCGGTACACCACCTCAACGTCCGCGGTCACCCCGATTCCCGGAATCCGGGCCCCCTGGCCGACACATAAAGGAACGAAGCAGGCACCCGCATGCTCATCTGGAGCGGACCAAGGACAAGGAGAACGGACACCACGCCGGACGGCCCCCTGCCCCAGACGGCCGGACATCGAGCAGGAATCGCCAGCCGATCGAGTGATATGAAATATTGACTCCACATTGACCACTCCGCAGAAATGGGCCGCCTCTTGAACACCTACGGGAGATCCTTGGGCTACGTGATCGCACTGCTGCTGTTGGCTACGGGAATCACCATCGGTTTGGCCCTGGTGCCGCGTGCGATCTATCCGTCACTGGCCAACGAACAGTTACAAGGCATCAGTGATCCGTTGGTGAGACTGCAGCTCAAAAATGCCCGGTCGGCACTGGAGATCGAGTTCCGCTGGCAGCTGATCGCGGTGACGGGCATTTTCCTGGGGACGGGAGTAATTGGTTCCTGGGTACGCCACAAGAAGTGAACTCCACGTCGATCCACCCGGCGCGGAGCGGCAACCGACGTCAATGCCGTGCTGAACGTTTTTCATCTCGCCTCGTGGTGCCGCAGGCCGCGGATCGCCTTGACCAGATGGCCCGTGTGAAAGAAGCGAACGCCTACGGTTTTCTCGGCACCCGAAGCCTGGTGTGCGCTCCACCACCGAACATCCTCGACGTGAAAGGCGACGTCACCGACGATCCCCGGCGCTGGAAGGCCGTGGACAGAGCGAGTGCCACCGACGACGCCCCTATCCCATGGAGAAGGGAGCCGAGTTCCACGAGACAACGCTCCGGCTCGGCGAGGACGACTCCGGTCTTGGCATCGAAAGGAACCCCTCTGATGTCCCCTGTCGAAAACCCGGAGCATGCCATCGGGGTGCACCTGGTCCGGCTACTCGAAGAGCGCGGCATGACGCTGGTCGAACTTGCCGACAAGGTCGGCATCACCACCGTGAACCTGTCGATCCTCAAGAACAACCGCGCCAGGGCGATCCGGTTCTCCACGCTGATCAGGATCTGTGAGGTCCTCGGCTGCCAGCCCGGTGACCTGCTGTCCTTCGCACCCCGCTCCTAGCGAGATGACGCACGCGCTGTTACTCCATCAGACGAATCCCGGCGGACCTGCCAGCCGGAAAGTGTCGGCCCGTGCCCGTACCTTGGCCCAAGGGACACATCTGCTCGCCTCCGGCCGCCCGGCGCCCACACCGCCCGAGGACGAGGGCAAGGTGTGTTCCGCTTTGCGTACTAATGATCGTCCAGACGTCTCCACGAATTGAGGCAGGATCTTGAGCACAGTCACCTCGCAGGACGGCACGGTCATCGACTACGACCGCTACGGTGACGGACCTGCCGTCATCTTCATCGGCGGAGCCACTCAGTACCGCGCCATCGACCAGAACACCGGGCAGGTCGCGCGGCGACTCGCGGCCGAGGGCTTCACGGCGGTCGACTACGACCGGCGCGGACGCGGACGATCCGGCGACACCGCGCCGTGGGCACTGGAGCGAGAGGTCGAGGACCTCGCCTCACTGATCAAGGCAGCAGGAGGAACCGCGACTCTCTACAGCAGCTCATCCGGAGCGACCGTGGCTCTGGCAGCCGCAGACGCCGGTATCGGTGTCACCGCGCTGGCGCTCTACGAGCCACCGCTGTTCGCCGATGCCGACCACACCGAGCACCTGGCCACCCTGCACTCCTTGCTGACCGCGGGCAAGAACGACGAAGCGATGCGCTACAACCTGACCGCAGTGATCGGGATCCCGTCCGATGCCGCCGATGGGATGGCTCAAGCACCCGGATGGACCGAGATGGTCGCCGTCGCCCCAACGCTCGTCTACGACCTCACAGCCCTCCATGAGATCAACGTCGACCCCGACTGGGCCGGCCGTTGGGCCTCGGTCACCGTACCGACGATCGTGTACTCGGGTGACCAGACCTTCCCCGGCATGCCCGAGGCCGCTGACACGGTGGCGGCAGCCCTGCCCAACGCGACCCGCCGCATCCTGCCAGGCCAGGGCCACGGCCCCACGCCCGAAGCCATAGTTCCGGTACTCCTGGAGTTTCTCCGCTGAGCCGGCTGCCCCGGTGACAGACACGCGGGATCAGGCGGGATCCTCATCTCGAAGATCCCGCGGTCACCGTCTCCGGCACCGACGAGCACCGACGAGGGCCTGGCCGCCACACGCCCACGGCAGCGTCAGCGGCCGAAGCCGACACCGGCAAGTCGTGAAAGAGCGCCACAGAAGGCGAACTCCGTCCGACCAGGCAGCCGTATCAAATCCTCGCCCCGTCCTGTAATCCGTACCCCGCGAATCTTGATCTTCACGCCGCGGGAATCACGGCACGACGTCATGCGGCTCACGGACGGCAGATACGCGACATGGGCGTCTGTGAAACACCGATCCGATGCCGTGATGGACACGGACGACGCGAGATCCGTACGCCGGAATGGCGAGGAACCCAGTGCGATCCGACTCCGGATCCGGGTAGGTCAAAGTGTGGACGTCCCCCTGACAATGGGAATTTTCATCCTGTTCCGCGGAGTCAAAGCATGAGAGCCGCCCTGACACGTTGACCTAAACGAAGCGAGCAACAGCCCAGCCTCCACAACGCACACCTGGTTCATCAACCCATCCACCCACTCTCCGAGCGCACGTGGCCTGGTATGAGCGGAGTTGGCGCTCTTTCGCATGTGAATCGCCTCGGGTTTGGTGGAAGACTTCGGTGCACCCCGAATCACCGTCGACGCAGCCCGCCCGTCAACTGCGGCATCAATCCGATGTGCGTCCGCACAGACGTGCACCGGGCGTACGGCAAGCCGCCGGTCATGGCGGTGAACGGCATGGCGCTCATTCATAACGCGCCCGCTGAACCTGCCCTGCGGCTTTCTCGAGACGTGCAGGTCGTCATCGTCGCCGGTGTCGACAACCAGCCCCCGCGATCGAGACCGATCAAAGCGAGAGCGCCCGGCCGACCAGGGACCACTCGCTTTCCCCCGATGCCGTGGATGAAGAAAGAGCCGTATGAACGGGGGCCGCCCCGGACCCTTGCAGGCTCCTAAAGGCAGGGTTACAATCCGAATCTATTAGGAAAGTTTCCTAATGGAAAAGGAGGTGTAGGGGCATTAACCTGCTCCTTCACACTCAGCGAGGCCGCTCCCTGCACACATGCAAACGCGGCCTTATCCGTTCAACGTACCGGCAAGGCGGTGCCAACGTGATCTCGGCACGGCCAGGCCCGGCAGACACGCACCCGGTCTGTGGCGCTTTTGCTTGTGCAAGACAGCCGCAGACATGCCACCCCCCACCCCCCATTCCTCTGGAAGTGTGACGTGAGATTTCGTGTCCTCATCCTCGCGCTCTTCGCCGTCTTCGTGACGAGCGTGGGTGCCCCGGCGCTGGCCGACGCCAGCACGCGGCAAGCGAGCGTCCAAGCCTCCGCTGCCGCCTGGGCTCCCTACACCGCATACACCGCGGGTACCGTGGTTACCCACAACGGCATCAACTACCAGTGCCTGCAGAGCCACACCTCCCTGCCCGGCTGGGAGCCCGACCGGGTCCCGGCCCTGTGGAAGGTCACCACGGGCGGCCCCACTGACCCCACGCCTCCCTCGGTCCCGGGCAATCTGCGCGTCACCGCGACCACCTCCAGCAGCATCTCGCTGGCCTGGGACGCCTCCACCGACAACGTCGGCGTGACCGGCTATGAGGTCTACCGCGGCACGACCCTGGTGACCACCGCCACCGGCACCAGCTACACCGACTCGGGCCTGGCCGCCTCGACCAGCTACACCTACACCGTGCGCGCCCGCGACGCCGCCGGTAACCGCTCGGAGGCCAGCGCCCCGGTCACCGGGACCACGCAGGGCGACAACGGCGCCCCCGGCCAGCCCGGTACCGCCTCGGCGACCCCGACCAACAACAGCATCACCCTGACCTGGGGCGCCTCCAGCGGCACCGTGACCGGCTACCGCGTCTACGAGGGCACCACACAGCGGACGCAGGTCACCGCGACCACCGCCACCATCTCGGGCCTCGGCACCTGTGAGACGCACAACTACACGATCAAGGCCTACAACTCCATCGGCGAGTCGGCGGGCCGCGACGTGAGCGCCACCACCACCGGCTGCACCAACCCGAACCCCGCCAAGCTGCCCGGCGCGCCGTACCTGTACATGGGCTGGGGCAACCCGCCCAACCCGGGCACGGTGATGGACGCGACCGGCGTCAAGTCCTTCACGATGGCCTTCATCCTGGCCCAGAACGGCTGCACCCCGGCCTGGGACGGCCAGCGTCCGCTGACCGGCGGCACCGACGCCTCGGCGATCAACACGATCAAGTCCAAGGGCGGCAGCGTCGAGATCTCCTTCGGCGGCTGGAGCGGCAACAAGCTCGGCCCGAACTGCTCCACCCCCGAGGCCTTCGCAGGCGCCGTGCAGAAGGTCATCGCCGCCCACGGCCCGGCCGTGGTCGACTTCGACATCGAGAACACCGACGAGTTCGAGAACTACACCGTCCAGGACCGCATCCTCAACGGCCTGAAGATCGTCCGGCAGAACAACCCGAACGTGAAGATCGTCGTCACCATCCCGACGTTCAAGACGGCCCTGAGCGCCGCGGGCGTCCGGCTCGTCAACCAGGCCAAGGCGTTGGGCGCTCCGATCGACAACTACACGATCATGCCGTTCAACTTCAGCGGCACCGAGATGTACCAGGACACCATCAACGCCTCCGAGGGGCTGAAGGGCTCGCTGAAGAGCGCGTTCGGCTGGAGCGACGCGGAGGCCTACGCACACATGGGCATCTCCGGCATGAACGGCAAGTCCGACCAGGGGGAGACCACCACCCCGGCCATCTGGACCCAGATCCGCGAATGGGCCAAGTCCAAGGGCCTGACCAGGTTCACCTATTGGGCGGTCAACCGTGACCGGGCCAACGGCGGCGGCGTTCCGCAGGCCGAGTGGGAGTTCACCAGGATCACCGCGGGCTTCTGACAGCCGCACAGAGAGGGGGCGGGCCATCACCCGTCCCCTCACCGTTCCGATGACTTTTCCAATGGGCACTGCTCTGATGGGCACTGCTGGAAAGCCCCGTCCCTTTACCCTCGGGCGGGGGCAGTGCCCCTCGGACAAGGCACCCACCGCCCAGGGGGACGCCGCCGTCAGCCGGACGGCGCGTCTTCGGTGACGTCACAGACGTCGGCCAATCGTGAGGACGGCCAGCCAGTGCCGGGTCAATCGTCTTTCCGGACGTACGGCCAGCCGGCGACGTACCTCGTCGTAGAGATGCTCGCGCTTGGCCGCCTGCATGGCGATGTGTCCGGAGAAGGTTTCCAGAAGCGCGATGTATTCCTCTGTGGTGTAGCGGAGTGACCATACGTAGCGTCGGGTCCCGATGACGTCGAAGTGCCCAGAGGTCTCAAATTCGGTGGCCGTGGGATCGGGTTGGTCCTCAGGCCATGGCGGTGGCCAGGTACTGCCGTCGCCCTCACCCATCTCGTCGTACACCTGTTGGATTTCCGTGAAGAACACGTCGAAGTCCGGAGGAAAGGCGTGCTGAGCATCCCATACGGCCAGGTGGCCGCCTGAGGGCAGAAGCGCGGCCGCCTTCTCGTATTTCACCTCAGGGTCGACCCATTTCCAGGCAGTTGCCGCGTAGACGAGGTCGAAGAGAACACCGGTCGGGGGTTCCCATGCCTCGAACGACGAGGTGACCACCGAAACGCCGGGGAAATCACGTAGCCGGCGCCGTGCCTCCACGGCCAGAGCGTCGCCGAGCTCAACGGCCGTGATCCTAAAACCCGCCCTCGCCAGCGGCAGCGTGGCTTTCCCCGGGCCGCATCCGATTTCGAGGAGGTGCGCAGGCGGTTCGACCCCCGTCATCGCGAGCAGCTCAGAGTACAGATCGGCCGGGTAGTCGGGGCGTGCCTTCTGATACAGGGAAGCCACAGTGTCGAAGGCGACTCGCAGACGTTCACGGGACATACTGCGATCCTGGCAGTGCCTCACCTCGGGCGTCTGATCATTGACCTGCCGGCTCCCAGCCACGGGTTGACACCCCCGGGGCCGAACTCGTCACCTTCCATACCGCCCGCCATCGCCTTCTGACACTCACGGGCGCGATCGCCTCTCAGTCGAACAACCGCTTTCTTTTCCTTATCTTCTGCATCTTCTTGGGGCTCATGAGGTCAACCATCAGCTAAGGCTTCTCCAGCCCATTGACGCAGGTCACCTCATGTCCCGGTCGCGCCGTCCTCTCCCTCGGAGAGAGCGGGTCCAGTCGAGGCGACAAGTCCTTGAATCATGGCGGGGTAGGCGTCCTGGATGCCCCGCGCCGCCTTCAACTGAGCATGCAGGTAGTCGATACGCCGGTACAGCACCCGGTGGTCGGGCGGCTGAGTGCTCCTCCACAACCGGACCTTTCTGTCGGCGCCTGCGGTGGCGAGCAGGTGGCCGTGCGGGTGAAAGGCGATTGCCCGGACGGGGCCGGTGTGACCGACCAGCGGTCGCCCCACCTGTTCCCCGGTAGCGAGGTGCCACAAGCGGACCGTCCCGTCATCGCCGGCGCTGGCCAGCAGGTCCGCTCCCGGATGGAAGGCCACAGAGCGGACAGAACCAACGTGGCCGATCAACGGTTCAATCCTGGAACGTCCTGAGGCGAGATCCCACAACCGCACCGACTCGTCATCGCCGCCACTGGCCAGCAGACCTCCGTCCGGGTGGAAGGCCACCGCCACGACGGCACCCTCGTGGCCTCGCAGAGGCTCCCGCAGCGGCTTCCCCTCAGCGGTATCCCACAACCGCACCATGCCGTCATCGCCGCCGTTGGCCAGCACCGGCCTATCCGGATGGAAGGCAAGGGACCAGCCGAAACTGTCGTGGCCGATCACAGGCTCTCGTAACGGCTCGCCTGATCGGATGTCCCACAATCGTACGGTTCCACCGATGCCGCTGCTGGCCAGCACGCGTCCGTACGGGTGGAAGGCCACCGACCAGACGGCACCGGAGTGGCCCTGCAACGGATCCCCTACAGGCCGCCCGGAGACGACGTCCCACAGCCGTACCTTCTGGTCGCTACCACCGCTGGCCAGCAGACCTCCATCCGGGTGGAAGGCCACCGCCACGACGGCACCCTCGTGGCCTCGCAGAGGCTCCCGCAGCAGCTTCCCCTCAGCGGTATCCCACAACCGCACCGTCCCGTCACCACTGGCGCTCGCCAGGACGCGTCCGTCCGGGTGGAAGGCCATCGACCAGACAGCACCGGAGTGCCCCCCTTCCAGGGGGCCGCCCTCCAGCCGATAGAGCTCCTCCTGCTCATCCTGCAAATCGAGGACCGGCTCCTGGGGACCTTCGGCCCGAACAATGGACTCGGCCTCGAAAACCGAGTCGGGCTCACGCTGAGGCTGGGCGTTGCGGGCGGCGGCCCACAGAGCCTGAAACGCTGTGACATCGCCGTTCAACGCCTCAACGACAAGCTCCACGTTGCCCCACCGCGGCAGTTTGTCGCAGCGGATCACTGCGTGAGCGGTGGTGTGACTCATGGCTCTCGTCTGCTTGGCCAAAGTCCGATAGCTGGGCTCACCTGCGCGCAGATGGAGATCCCGCAGGCTCTCGCGCAGAGCGGTCAGGGCGTCCTTTTTCATCAGGGGCATAGTGGTTCAATCATTCCTGAGTGTCAGGAAACGTAAAGCCCATATGGTCACTTGCCTCCGTTCACACTGCGACCGTCAGCATCTGTCAGTCGACGTCCACGTTTGTCGAATGATGTAAGACCTTGGCACAGATCGTCAACACTGCTCCCGCACGTCACATCCTGGTATCACGCCCTCGACATCAACCAAAGAGGGTAGAACTCACAAAAGGAGCCCGATGACCATGATGTCCCAGCTCGTCACCTTAGTCACGTCAGGTGCTGTGCTGTTGGCCGTCCCTGCCGCGACCTACATATTCTCGGCTGATCCGGAGCGTCGTTCCCGGGCGCTGCGCCTGCTTCAGCTGCTGCTGCGCCGCTAATGCGGCGTTTCTGTCACGGTGGCCTCGATATGAGGTTAGCCCTCGCTGTCCACGGTAGATCCGGCACGAGAATGAAACGAAGACCCGCGGCATGTTCGGCGACGAACCGTGGCCGCTCAGGAACCTGTCCGCAGCGTGTACGGAAGCCGTATGAGAACGCTGTGGCTTGCGAAATCAATTAACCGCTCGTAGCAGGTGCCTTCGTAGATGATGACTCGGTCAGCGGACTATTCCGACCTGCTGATGTCCCGATGAGCATCCGGTGGCAGATGTTTCGTCCAGCGCCAGGGAGCGGAAGGCCGGGGTGACTGATCCTCGCCGTGTGACGACACCACCCCGTCCCACCGCTTCCGCATTACCCTCTTCCACCGGCCTGATCGGGCGCCTGCCGTTCAACGTCTGGCTGACCGCCGCCGAGCACTCGTCCCCGCCTCTGCCGTACCAGGGGGGTGCCCATCGACACCGGATTGCCCGCCCGCGAGCTGATCAAAGCCCGCCCTGGCTCGATGACCTGGTCATCGAGCTCCACCCGGCTGACACGTGCTGGCCTCCAACGCGCGGCGGCGGAGGAGAACCGGGGCCTTCAGCTCGCCGTATCCGGCGTCACGGGATCACAGGACTCCGGCAACCGAGATGGCCGGTCCGGTGAGGATCGGCACGGCGGTCACCTCATCGCGGCCAAGACTGGCACGAGGAGCCCGGGCACCGAGTGACTCCGAAATTCGTAGGCCGCTGACGTCATGCGGAGCCGCCCACGAGCCTGGGTACTCGACTCCGTGGATGACGGCCGATAGTCACTCCTGCACCGAGCGAGCGCCTCCGTCGGTGAGGCCCGAGCACTCCTGGTCGAAGGTGATCACGATGTATCTGCCGTTGGCGTAGCTGACCACAGGCCGCTGGAGCATGTCACCCACCCTGCGGGCAACCTTCTGGAACAACTCCACCATCTCCGGAGTATCGGCGGACACCCTGAACCGCCCGTTGGCGACGAGCTGCTGGGCAACAAGGGGAGCGAAGTTCACCTCGCTTCTGGCCTTCTCCTCCGCGCTGAGAGGGGTACGCCGAAGCGCGGGCCGTGTGCCGGGAGGGTAGGTCATCACTGATCTCCTCGTAATCGCCGATCTCCTAGGGTGCCATCCACACCACCCCCTCTGGACCGCTACCGGGCGCATCAGACATCTCCCCGCGACAAGACAGCGGGGACACCGCCACCCTTGATCATGCACCACGGACGTGGCAGATCCCGCGGGAAACGGCGGGGAATCACAGGGACATGATTCGGACCCCACAACGGATCATCGCCAAGGCCGAGATCGACGACCGGTAATGCCCAAAGGTTGAAACAGCTCGCGTTCACATCCCGTACGGGTGGCCGGCCTCTCGACACCATCGAGAGCTACAAAAGCAACTCGACTTAGGTTCACCAAACCTTCCCCTGACACCATCCTTCTTATGTTGACCGTAAAATCTCAGCGTGACAGTGCGCTCCAGCACCCGGGACCGAATCCAGTGTGTTGTTTGCAAGGATGCAGAACTGAACGTATGAGATACGCGGACAGGAGCGGAGCTTGTTCGCCCGGGCTTGGTTGCAGCATGAGGAGCTGTGATTTCTGGCTTCGGCCATGTTCACCAGGGAATCAGGGCACCGCGGATGGCTCAGCTGTCGGGCGTCATCCGCAAGTCGGCGCGCGAATGGCGTCAGGCCTGACTGGAGCTCTGATCTACAAGGGGATCGCAGCAGGTGCTGCTGAGGGATGAGCAGCCGACCAGCTGGACGTTGAGCTGAAACGCGGCGCGCCCATCCACAGCTTTCGCCCCGACCTGATTTTTACCTGACCCCACCACAGACCACACATGCCCAACTCAGCATGCCGCTCTCACCGGTGCGGGGCAGTCTACCCTAATATCTGGCGAGCCATCCAGCAGAAAACCCAAAACATCCCGAGTCATTCTCAAGGGAAACCGATATCCATCATCCAACCCGGGACACATTCCGCGATGTTAGTCATGGTGCGTTAAGGCGGTAGCCAAAAAGCTTCGTGACAGCGGGCCTTTGGGCTGTCCTGTGTTCTGCTAGCCTCGATCTTTCGTGATCTTCGTGTGGTGGGCTGAGGTATTCGGCTGAGAGTCGATTTCGCTTCCTGGTCAGCGTGGTGGCCCGGCTGTCGCGCC
>NZ_JBFBCE010000031.1:0-101817 GCF_040689595.1 Streptosporangium sp. NPDC051023
GTATTCCACCTCCACACGGACCACAGCGCCTCGTGGCGCACTCAACAAATGTGACAGCAACCCCGGTTCACCGGACGATTCCTACTCGGGGGCCATTGTTACGCGTGGTCTCCCTCCGGGGCACCCGGCCCACCCGTCGCGTTGTCCGGGTCTGCGAGCGGGACCGGCAAGTTTGGACGCCAGTCGGTCCACGAGCAGGAGACGGCGTTAGTTCGGAAGCAGGAGTCGGACGAGCCAATCGGCGCGGGTTCGGCGGGCCGTGGCCGAGATGTGTGCATGCGGGTACAGGGCGTCGAACCCATGAAAGCCTCCCGCCCAGACGTGGAGTTCGGCCTGGCCGCCGGCCGCCCAGATGCGGGTGGCGTAGTCGGTGTCCTCGTCGCGGAAGACTTCGGCGGAGCCGGTGTCGATGTAGGTGGTCGGCAGGCCCGAAAGGTCGTCGGCCAGCGCGGGCGAAACGTACTCGGATACCTCGTCGCCGGTGAGGTCACCGAGGACGGCACGCCATCCGAACTCATTCATCTCGCGGGTCCAGACGCCGGGCCCGCCGGAGTACTGGCGGCTGGAGGTGCTGGTGTTGCGGTGATCGAGCATGGGGCAGATCAGTATCTGCGCGGCGATCGCCGGGGCGCCGAGGTCGCGGGCCAGCAGGGTGACACCGGCGGCGAGGCCGCCGCCAGCGCTGGCGCCCGCGACGACGATCCGAGCAGGGTCGATGCCCAGTTCCTCGGAGTGTTCGGCGATCCAGAGCAGTCCCTGATAGCAGTCGTCGACGAGGGCGGTGCCGGTGGCCTCGGGTGCGAGCCGGTAGTCCACGGAGACGACGACCGCGCCGAACTCGTCGAGCCACTCCAGCGGAATGTCGATCTGCGAGAAGCGGTCGCCCATGACCATCCCGCCGCCGTGCATCCAGTAGACGCAGGGGGCGGCGGTGGTGCGATCGGTACTCGCGGGGCTGAAGACCGACAGGGGAATCGGGGCACCGTCCTTGGCGGGCACGGTGATCTCGCGCCGGTCGACCTGTCGGTGTGCGAGCAGGGACTCGATAGGTGTCGAGGGAAGCTGACGCAGTTGCGCGAGTACCTCCGAGCTGAGCTGGGACATCAGCGGCATGTCGGCCAGCAGTTCTCGCAGTTCGGGGTCCAGGTCGGGGCGTGCCGTGGTCATAGTCGTTGCCTTTCGTGGGGTGGTGCCGACGGTCGGACGAGGACGGGGGCGCCGCGGCGGCAGGCCGGGGTTCAGAAGGTGGTCTTGCCGCGGACCGGGACGTAGTCGGTGTATTCGGACTCCTTGGCCAGAAGCCCGTCGATCTGCGCCACGATGGCCTGGGCGGCCTCGCCAGCGAAGATCTGGTGGTGGTCCTCCTCTCTGGTCCATCCCTCGGTGACGTGGATGACGTCGGGGGCGGACGCGGAACGGGATACGAGGTAGACGATGCAGTGTTCGCTCGCGCCGGGGCTGCCCTCGTTCAGGCCGGTCAGCAGCAGGGCGACCAGCCGGTCGCCCATTCCGGGCTTGGCGGTCAAGGTGGCGTTGAAGCCGTAGTTTACGATCATGGATATCTTCTTCCAGGTGATGGAGTGAGGTGATTCCATTCAACCGGGATGACCTGCAGAAATGTTAGAACGATGCTCGCTTGTACTTGCACAATCCTCGTAACTGTGGGAGTTATAGCGCTGAATGGTGTTGCAATGGACGCATGTACTTCGAAGAGCTCCGCACCCTGCTGGCCCGGCACGCCCGCCCTGACTGGACCACTGCTATCGACGGCGTCCTGATCTCGAAGGTCGACCGACCGGATCCGCCGGCGCCCTCTATGTCTGGCACGGTGCTCGCAGTCATCGCCCAGGGCGCCAAACGCCTCGCGCTGGGCGAGCGGGTCTACGAGTACGGCCCCGGGCAGTACCTGGTCGCATCCGTCGACCTGCCCGTCACCGGACAGTTCACCCAGGCCGAACCCGAGCAGCCGGCCCTTGGCTTCGGTCTTACGCTGGAACCGTCCGCCGTCGCCGAACTGCTGCTGCAGGCCGGTCCCGGAGACACCCCCCGCGTCGGCGGAGGCACGCCGTCGGGGATCGCCGTCAGCGACGCCCCGCCCGCGCTGCTCGACGCGGTGGTCCGGCTGCTGCGCCTGCTCGACGAACCCCGCGACCGCGCCGTACTGGTCCCGCTGGTCAAACGCGAGATCCTGTGGCGCCTGATCACCAGCGAGCAGGGCGCGGCGGTGCGCCAGCTCGGCCTCGCCGACAGCGGCCTCAGCCATGTCTCCCGGGCCGTGCGTTGGATCCGCGAGCACTATGCGGAACCCTTCCGGGTCGAAGACGTGGCACGCCTGTCGGGCATGAGCGTCTCCGCCTTCTACCGCAACTTTCAGGCGGTGACCGCGATGAGCCCCATCCAGTTCCAGAAACAGATCCGGCTCCAGGAGGCCCGGCTGCTGCTCGCCACCCACCCGGGCGACGTCACCGGAGTCGGTCACCGCGTCGGCTACGACAACCCGTCGCAGTTCAGCCGCGAGTACCGTCGCCAGTTCGGCGCACCTCCGAGCCGGGACGCGGCCCGCCTGCGGAAGACCGTACGCACCCCCGTTGGCGTCCTTCCCTGAGCGGGCTGGATCGCAAAGGAGGATCATGCAAGAGGAAGCGAGGATAGTTCTACTGTTTCCGCAGTTCAGAGCGATTCAATGGGATCACCGGTTCTCCCGCTGAGCGGGAAAATGCCTGTCCAACCGCGGATCCCATCACATCGCAAAGGTCACAGCATGAAGACAGTTCTGATCACTGGTACCTCATCCGGATATGGGCGGGAGATCGCCCTCTACTTCCACTCGCAGGGGTGGAACGTCATCGCCACGATGCGGACGCCGCGTGCAGGTCTCCTGCCTGAGTCGGATCGGCTCCGCATCGTCGAGCTCGATGTGACCAAGCCCGAGAGCATCACCAGCGCGTTCGAGGCAGCGGGGCCCATCGACGTCCTGGTCAACAACGCGGGCGTCCCATCGATCAGCGTGTTCGAAGGCACCCCCATGGCCCGAGTGCGGGAAGTTTTCGAGATCAACACGTTCGGCGTCATGGCGACGACACAGGCGGTGCTTCCCCGGTTTCGCGAGCGCGGCTCCGGTGTAGTGGTCAATGTGACCTCCAGCGTGGTGCTGGGCCACATGCCGCTCTCGGCCGTTTACAAGGCGAGCAAGATGGCCGTTGAGGGGTTCACCGCATCTCTTGCCCTCGAGCTCGCACCCTTTGGTGTGCAGGCGAAAACGGTTGAGCCGGGCGCCTGCCTGACGACGAACTTCGCAGCCAAAGCGACGAACAGCGGGTCGCTGGAGGAGTTGGTCCCGGCGCCCTACGCACCATGGGCGAAGAAGGCCATGGACGACTTCACAGGCCAGGACCTGTTCACCAAGGAAAGCGACGTCGCCGAGACAGTGTGGCGAGCCGTACACGACACGACCGGCCAGCTGCGATTCCCGGCCGGCCCCGACGCGGTCTGGCTCGCCCAGACGAAGTAATAAACCAGCAGGTAAAGGGACGACGTACTGATGCCATGAGCTGGCCCCGCGCGCACGCGCGGGGCCAGTTCGCTGTCCGGTGCTCACCCGACGAGTAGGAACCTGACAACGACCCAGGACACGCTGATGAGCGCCGCATCCTCGCGAAACGATGAGCGGAGGGCTTCTTCGCGGCGCACAGGGACTGCTTCCTGCAACGGCCACGCCCTAACGTTCTACGTGACCACCGACACCGAGTGCCCAGTGCTGAAGCTCTCCCAGACGGGAGAGTTTCAAGCCGAGTCGTGTTTGCGGCTCGCCGTGACGTGCCCGGTCAGTTTTTCCCAGTTGCCGGATCCGATCGCGGCCTTTTCCTCGTGGGTGAAGGGTGCCTGTTCAAGGAACGAGCGAGCGACCCCGTTGGCGGTGTCGAGGAAGGGGAATCCGCCAGGTCGGGTCCCGAAGGTGTAGGGGTAGTCGGTCGAGTACATCATGCGCTCGGTTCCGACGACCTCCGACGTCCACCTCATATAGCGCTCACTGACTGTGCCGCTGCCGCAGACCCAGAAGTTCTGCATGAAGTAGTCAGCGAGCGGGCGCTCCAGCTTGGCGTTGTGCGCCATGATCCCGGTGTGGTCGAGGTAGAACAGGACGACCTCGCCCCAGTGTCCTGCGATCACCTGCAATCCGGGGTGCCGGTCGAAAACACCAGAGAAGATCATCCGCAGATACTGGATGCCCAGGTCGTAGTACCAGCCCAGGCCGGCCGTCGCGAGGCCCATCCCGGTGCTGCGTGCCAGCCCGACTCCGTCGTCGAAGCCCGAGTAGTAGGCCTTGAGGACCTCGGGGACTGGAGTTTGAGGATGGAAGTGCAGCGGCGCTTGGAGGCGTTCGGCTGCGGCGTACAGGTCATCGAACTCCGGGGCGTCGGCCAGCTTGTCCCCTGTGCGTCCGTACAGCATCGCACCGGGGAAGCCGAGCTGGGTCACCGCGCGTTCCAGTTCGGCCGCAGCGGCTTCGGGCGCCGCGGTGGGGATGGCGGCAAAGGCCTGAAACCGGTCGGGTCGCCCGGCGACGATCTCAGCTAGCGTGTCGTTGGTCTCACGGGCCACGCTGACGGCGTCTTCGGCTGCGAGGTTCTGTACACCCGGTGAGGCCAGGGACAGGACTGCGACGTCGATGCCCTGGTCGTCCATGTCGGCGAGGCGCGCCTCGCCGAAGTCCCGCAGCCGCCGCGCGAAAGGCTCGTCGCCGAAGCCGAGCTGCGGGATCTGCGGCACGCCCGCCTTGGTCCACGCATCGAGCAGCGAGGGCGGAGCGATGTGTTCCTCGAGTGCCACGATCTTGATCTTGTCTGGCATTTCATCCTCCTTCGTCCTGCTAATTCCACCGGAAACGTCGATACCGTATCACTGGAACTATCACTGGAACCATAAAAGCAGTACCGTTGGAAAATGGCATCAAGTTCACACGGCAGGGACGGCGCAGCCGCCGTCGAATCCGACACCGCAGCCATAGGCCGCGACCAGCTCCGGCAGCGGGTCATCGAGGCTGCCGCCGACCTGCTGGTGCACGAGGGGCGCGACGCAGTCACCACTCGCGCGGTCGCGGTCGCGGCAGGAGTACAACCACCGGCCATTTACCGCCTCTTCGGCGACAAGGACGGATTGCTCGACGCGATGGCCGAGTACGGCTTTGCCAGGTTTCTCGAGGCCAAGCACGTCGCCCCCGATCCGCAGCACCCCGTCGAGGATCTGAGGGCCGGCTGGGACCTAGCGGTCGAGTTCGGTCTGGCCAATCCCGCGCTGTACACACTGATGTACAGCGAGCCCACGAAAGAGACATCGGCCGCTTTCAAGGCCGGCATGAAGATCCTGATGGGCCGTATCCGGAACCTCGCCGTTGGCGGCTGGCTCCGCGTCGACGAGGAACTTGCGGCCATGCTCATCCACGCCACGGCACGCGGTGCCGTACTCACCTGGCTGACCCTGCCCAAAGACCGGCGCAACCCGGCCCTGTTGACCACGCTTCGGGAATCCATGATCGCCGCCGTAACCAACCAAGAGCCCGCCGTGCAGGACTCAGGCCCGGCCGGCGCAGCCCGCGCCTTGCGCGCCGCGCTGCCCGAACAGACAACCCTCAGTAGCGCGGAACAGCATCTGCTGACAGAGTGGCTGGACCGCCTCGCCGCCGACGGCTGAGGCGCCGTTCCTCGTGCGTTCTCACCAGTCCACCCTCTGACGGCACCGCGCCGAGGTACGACCGCAGGAGGAGTCCCGAGACCCCACCTTCCGCGGTTGCAAAGCGGCCGTTCACCTGGCGTGCTCGATTGCGACTCCGGTTGCACAGGCGAGATGCCTGGGTGCGACCCTGGTCGCACAGAGGACATGCCTCGGATTGCGACTCCGGTTGCACGCGATGGAGCCGCGGGACCGATGTGGCATCGCGTGCCCCGCCCTGAGGATGGCCGGGTGACCGAGATTATCGCGGGGCTGTACATGTCCCCTCTAGAATTTCTTGCCTTGCTAGGTGCCGTCGCGCTGGTGGTGGCGCGCTGGCTTCCCCCCGCTGCCCGCCCACGCGTCACGATTACGGCAGGGGCGGTTCTCGCGCTGTCCGCGATCGTGCTGAGTGTGGTGGGGATCCGCTGGCAGATGCTGCTGGTACTCGCAGGCGCTGCCGTCGCGTTGCCATTCGCCCTCTCTCCCCTGCTGCGACGCCGTACCGGCCAGCCGGCGTGGCGGGCCCGATGGTGGCTGGCGTTGCCGGGGTCGGTGGCCTGCGTCGGCCTGATTGCCATGGGTCCAGTGACCGCCTGGGCCTTTCCTGTACCCGTGTTCCCCGAGCCGTCGGGCCGTTTCGCGGTCGGCACCCACGTGGTGCAGTGGACCGACCAACACCGCCCCGAGAGCTTCACCGCCGATCCGCACGACCGGCGCACGGTCGTGGTCCAGCTCTGGTATCCCGCGCAGAAGAGCCCCGCAGGCGCGCAGCGGGCCCAGTACCTCGGACGCACGGAGCACGAGGCACGCACCGTTTCCGCTGCCCTCGCCCGCGAGGTTGGCCTGCCTGACTTCCTGGTCGACGGCGTCCCGCGTGCCCACACCCATTCGGTCTTCAACGCCCCAGTGGCTGGTGGGGGCGAACGGTTCCCGGTCGTGCTGTTCTCTCCCGGGTCGGGCGGAGTGCGTACCCAGAACACCGCCTGGGCGGAGGAAGTAGCCAGCCACGGCTATGTGGTCGTCGCCCTCGACCACCCGTACGACTCCGCCGCCGTCGTCCTCGCCGACGGCCGAACGATTCACGCCAAGATCGCCTCCACTGGAGACCGGGACAAGGACGACAAGCTGGCGGTTGACTGGACGGCTGTTCGGGCCGCCGACCTCGGCTTCGTCCTCACCCAGCTGGACCATCTAGACCGAGGTGAGATTACCGGCCCGCTGACCGGACGCCTGGACACCAGTCGGGTCGCGGTCACCGGCCACTCCATGGGGGGTGCCGCCGCTCTGCAGGCAGCCCGGCAGGACCGCCGGTTCGGCGCCGTCATCGATCTGGACGGCTACCCCCACGGCCCCACCTCCCCCTCCCTCCAGCAGTCGACGCTCGCGCTCACCCAGGCCATCACCCCCGGAACCGACCCGCGTTACATACCCCGCCTCACCGAGGCCCTCAAGCTCAGCACCGCGACGAGCTACCGGCTCACCATCCCCGGCGCCGCACACCTCACCTTCATAGACGGCCCCCTGTACCTGCCGCCTGTGCCCTCGATAGTCGGCTCCCTGGGCCGCACCGAGAGCCCGCACGTCGTCGCCGCAACCACTCTCGCCTTCCTGGACACCACCCTGCGGCACAAACCCGGTGACCTGGCCAGCGTTCTGTCGGCCTACGGCGACCTCAGCGTCTACCACCCGGACAACAGCCGCTGATCAGCTGTGCCGCGGCAGCCGACGGCGCTACCTGACCCCACAAATCGCCACCGACATCGCGATCGCCATTGCGAACGCGACCTTCACCGCCCGTAACGTGGAGCTGTGGGGCGAGGGGACGACCACCGTCGCTTCCGACTCCACGCACGTGCGCGCCTACGACCAGAATATTTTCACCGAGTGGCACTCCCGGTACGGAGGCCGCGGCATCCTCATCTACTGGCACATCGAGCGCGGGTCCATGGTCGTGCACTCCCAGCCCCTGCGCGGTCACCACCTCGGCGCCGATCCAGGCCTCGTCCACGTCCGGCCCGACCGACTCCACGACGCCGGCCACCTCTCCCCCGAAAATCGCCGGAAGTTCGGGAAGCGGCGGACCGATCTCCAGCCCTTGCCACATCGCGGTCTCGATCTGGTGGACCCCCGCGGCCCTCACCGAGACGCGGACCTCGCCCGGCCCCGGTACGGGATCGGGCACGGTCTCATAGCGAAGGTTTTCAGCGGGCCCGAACACATGCAGAACGACGGCACGCATGACCGTTCCTTCCGGTAGATCTACTGAAGAACACCCACCCTGCGGCCTCTACTTAACTTGAGGTCAAGTCCCGCATTCGAGCACCACGCCCCGGCGGGGATGCCCCTACGCGCCGTTTGTGACGGGGCTGCTGGTGCCCGACTGCGTCTACAGCTACGCCCGCCACGAGAGCGGTACGTCCGTGGCGTGGCTGTACAGCCTGGCGGACCGGTCGTGGGCTACGGTGTGTTTCTGGCGTACTCCGGCTGCCCCCCGGCGAGGCGGCGTCCGGGGCTGCCGTCGTGGACGAGGACGGGGTGTGAGGCGCCCGCCCCCCAGCAATGGCCTCCTCGTATTGGCGCGCTATGCGCAAGATGGTGGCCGCCGACACGGGTATCGGCCTCAGGTCAGCAGGCCGCGCAGGCCTTTGGCCAGGAACAGCATGCCGAACATCAGGATCAGCAGCAGGGAGAGGGCGCCGTTGTGCCGGATGAGCCAGCCGCGCATCCGCTGCAGACGCCGCGGGCCGTCCTTGCTGAGCGCGGTGACGTAGGGGGCGAGCACCCCGAGACTGCCGATGACGACGAACACGGCCGCGAGGACCAGCTCCCGCCCCACGGGCAGCGGCGCCCGGCCCGCGGCGATGGCGCCGCCGACCAGAAAGGCGAGGTTGACCGGGTTGGCCACGATGAGCAGGGCCGCCACACCGGCGATTTTGGGTTTGGTCATGGTGTCCATCGCGGCGATCCAGCCGGGCGCCTTCGGGCTCGTGCCCTCCTTGCGGCGTACGGCCCTGCGGATGCCGACGAAGGCCGTCAGGAACAGGAGCACACCGATGATCAGGCTGATCCAACCGGTCCAGGCGGGAGCCTCACGGCCGCCCGCACTGGCGGCGCCCAGCAGCGTCATGAGGACCAGCAGCACGACCCAGCTCATGATCAGCCAGGTGATCTCGAACAGCAGGGCCTTGGCTCGGCCGTTGGCACTGATCAGCAACGCGATGACGGCGACGACCGGGAACGGTGAGACGATCAGGCCCATCGTGTAGGGCAGCATGTCGGCGAACGCCTCACCCATGGTCGCCTTCCTGATAGGCGGCGGCCGCGGCTTCGTTGGAGTCGTAGTAGGTGAGCCCGGTCAGGCCGTAGTGGTCAAGCAGACGGCGCAGGGAGGCGGTGGCGCGGGAGACGGCGAACACGACGCCGCGTTCGCGCAGCGTGTCGGTGGTCTCGCGGAGGGCCTGGGCGCCGGTGGTGTCGACGTCGGTGATGGCCTCGGCGTCCAAGACGATCCACCGGGCGCCCTGGTCGGCCAGGTGGGTGATCTCGGAGGTGAAGGTGCCGGCATTGGCGAAGAACAGCTGGCTCTCGAAGCGGTAGACGGTGAGCGGGCCCTCGGCCTGGCCCCCGACGTAGCGGCCGTGGCCACCTGGCCGCAGGACGGCGGTGCTGGGCTGGGAGGCACGCCGTACGACGTCGACGGCCGACAGCAGGAAGGCGATGACGACCGCGGTGAGTGAGCCGAGCACGGGAACACCGAGCAGGCACACCACTGCGATGCAGAACTCCGAGCGGCGCAGCCGCCACAGTTCGGCCAGTTTGCGCACGTCGATGAGCCGGATGACGGCCACGGCGACGATACCGGCCAGGGCCGTGTTCGGCAGGTAGGCGAGCAGGTCGCTGAAGAAGGCGACCAGGACGGCGACCACGAGCGCGCAGACGACGCTGGGGATCTGGGAACGCGAACCGGTGGCGTCCATGGCGGCGGTGCGTGAGGCGCTTGAGCCGACGGTCATCGACTGGGTGAACCCGGCGGCGATGTTGGCCAGGCCGAAGGCGCGCAGTTCGGTGTTGGCGTCGAGCGGGTAGTGGTGCTGCTCGGCGTAGCGGCGGGCCGTCAGCAGGCCGTCGGCCAGGGTGACGGCGCAGATGGCGATGGCGCCGGGGATGAGCGCGGCCCACTGGCCGAGGGTGACCGACGGCCAGTGCGGAACCGGCAGCCCCGAGGGGACGTGGCCGAGCACCGAGACGCCCCGGCTGTCGAGGCCCGTCCAGGCCACCACCGCGGTCGCGGCCACCAGGGCGATCAGCGGGCCAGGCAACGCGGGGGCGATCCTGCGCAGCGCGACGATCACCAGCATGGTCGCGACCCCTACGACGACGCTCCACCTCGCGGCGTTGTCGCTGTGGGCGGTGCTGGTACCGCAGGCGTTCGCGTACGCGCAGCTGGCCGGGATGTCCTCGGCGACGGGCCTGTACACCGCGCTCGGCGCGATGATCGGGTAGCGTTCTTCGGCGGGATCCGCCTGCTGAACGTCGGGCCCGAGTCATCGGTCGCGATCGTGGTGGCCGGCACCCTCGCTTCCGTCCCCGGCTCCACACATCCGGCCTTGGCGGCGCAACTCGCCCTGCTGGTCGCCGCCTTCCTGGTGATCGGGTACGTGGCGCGCGCCGGTGTGCTGATGCGGCTGCTGTCCACTCCCGTGCTGACCTGCTACCTGGCCGGTTCCGGCGCGGTGATCATCATCAGCCAGCTGGAGAAGGTGCTCGGCGTCAAGGTCGGTGGCCGGCACCTCGGCAAGGTCACCGCCGTGCTGCGCGACCTCGCGGACCTGAACGTGTGGGCCGCGGCGGCCGTGGCGCTCACCCTGCTGGCGCTGATGCCGCTGATCGGCGACATGCCTCAGGCCGCGCTCGGCGCGATCATCATCGTCACCGCCGCCCGCCTGGTGGACCTGGCGGCCTTGCGCAGGCTGTGGCGGATTCGCCGCGCCGACTTCGCGCTCGCGGCCGTCACCGCGCTGGGCGTGCTGGGCGTGCTGGCCTTCGGCGTGCTTCAGGGCATCGCGGTCGGCGTGATCGTCTCGCTGCTGGAAGTGCTGCGCCGCGCGGTGATGCCCTACACGGCGGTGCTCGGCCGTACCGGTGAGGAACATGCCTATCGCGACGTCGCGAACTACCGCGACGCCGAGACGCTGCCCGGGCTCGTCGTGTACCGCTTCGACGCGCCACTGTTCTTCGCCAACGCCGACGTGCTCCGCACCGAACTGCGCCGCCTGATGACCGTCGGTGAGCCGCCCGTGCGGCAGATCGTGCTCGACGCCGAAGCCGTCTACGACATGGACACCACCGGCGTCGAGACTCTGCACCGCGTCGTCGACGACTGCGACCAAGCCGGTGTGCGCCTGGCGCTCGCCCGCGCCCGCACCCCGGTACGGAACCTCATGCGCGACACCGGCCTGGACCAGCGCGTCCAGTTCTTCCACCGGGTGGCCGACGCGGTCGCGGCCTACCGCGCCGACCATCCCGGCCTCCAACCGGCGCCACAACCGGCACGACCACACCGCCGCAGCCCCCTCGACCGGCTGCGCGCCCTGCTGGCCAGGCGACGCTCAGGCGTCTGACACCCTGGCCTCGCGGTCATGCAATGATCAGGGCATACAGCACCAGTACGTTTCATCGCGGTGACTGTCGGCGATCACACGGGTTCAACGTCAATCCAGTTCAGCAAGGACCACCCGTCACGCCCCCGGCGCCTGCGCCTGGGCCGTGTCATCGTTGTCGGCGCGGAGCGCAGCAGGCCGAGTGCACGGCAGGCCAAAGCTCGCCGATCATGACAAAGTTCGCCCGATATGTCGTTACTTGAGGCTTTCCTTGCCTTAGTGGTGGTGGTTGCGGGCAGCACGGTTTCATGGCAGACCTTCCCTTTCACGATCGGACCGACTTCGACAACGCGGAGCGGGGTTTCGTCGCGAAACTCACCCCCGCGCTGATCAAAGGGGCCGACGGCGAAGTCGTCTGGGACAACGACTCCTACGACTTCCTCGGCGGTGAGTGCCCGAAGGAGGCGCATCCGAGCCTGTGGCGCCAAGCGCAGCTGTGTGCCAAGCAGGGGTTGTTCGAGGTGACGAGCGGCATCTATCAGGTGCGCGGCCTGGACCTGTCCAACATGACCCTCGTCGAGGGCGAGACCGGGGTCGTCGTCATTGACCCGCTGGTCTCCACCGAGTGCGCCGCCGCAGCGCTGCGGCTCTACCGCGACCACCGGGGCGAGCGTCCGGTGACCGGTCTGATCTACACCCACTCCCACGTCGACCATTTCGGTGGCGTCCGCGGTGTCACCGACGGCGCCGGCATCCCCATCCTGGCCCCGGCCCATTTCATGGAGCATGCCGTCTCCGAGAACGTCTACGCGGGCACCGCGATGAACCGCCGCGCCCTGTACATGTTCGGCCAGCTCCTGCCGCGCTCCCCGGAGGGGCAGCTCGGCTGCGGTCTGGGCATGGGCACCTCGGCCGGCACCGTCTCCCTCATCCCGCCCACCGTCGAGGTCACCCGTACCGGGCAGGAGGAGACGATCGACGGGGTGCGCATCGTCTTCCAGCTCACCCCCGGCACCGAGGCCCCGGCGGAGATGAACTTCCTGTTCCCCGATCACCGCGCCCTGTGCATGGCCGAGAACGCCACCCACAACCTGCACAACGTGCTCACCCTGCGCGGCGCGCTGGTCCGGGACACGCGTATTTGGGCCCGCTACCTCACCGAGGCGATCACGCTGTTCGCCGACAAGGCGGACGTGGCCTTCGCCTCTCACCACTGGCCCACCTGGGGCAGGGACGACATCGTCACCTTCCTGTCCCAGCAGCGCGACATGTACGCCTACCTGCACGACCAGACCCTACGCATGCTGAATCGCGGCCTGACCGGAGCCGAGATCGCCGAGGCCATGCAGATGCCGCCCGCCCTGGAGGCGGCCTGGCACACCCACGGCTACTACGGGTCGGTCAGCCACAACGTCAAAGCGATCTACCAGCGTTACCTGGGCTGGTTCGACGGCAACCCGGCCCACCTGTGGGAGCACCCGCCCGCCCAGCAGGCCAGGCGGTACGTCGAGTGTCTCGGCGGTTCCCCGGCCGTGCGCGCCCTGGCCGAGCGGTACGTCCGGGAGGGCGACCTGCGTTTCGCGGTGACCCTGCTCAACCACGCGGTGTTCGCCGACGAGAGCGATTCGGCGGCCCGCGGGCTCTTGGCCGAGGTGTACACCCGGCTTGGCCGCGGCGCCGAGAACGCCACCTGGCGCAACTTCTACCTGACCGGCGCCACCGAGCTGACCGGCCACCCCTCGGCGGGCACGGCCGAGACCACCTCACCGGACATGCTCAGCGCGCTCACCGCGGAACAGATCTTCGGCTCCCTGGCCATCCGTGTTCACGGCCCCAACGCCTGGAACGAACGCTTCGTCATCGACTGGCACCTCACCGACCTGGACGAACACCACCGCACCACGATGTCCAACGGCGCCCTGATCCACGAGCGGACGACGCCCGGCGACAGATCCGGCGACGGAGCGGACCTGAGGCTACGGCTGACGAAACAGCGCCTGCTCGGCCTGCTCGCCGGCAGCGGCGTCGACGGCATCGATCACGACGGCGACCTCGACGTCCTGCGGCGGCTGCTCGCCGTGCTGGAGGAGCCCACACCGGATTTCGCCATCGTCACGCCCTGACCTGCCCCCGCGAGACGACAACGCTTCGGCTGGCTGGTTCCGGCTCCACGACGGGGCCCGCTTCCACCGGATGGCGCCGGTGAGGGTGAGGGCGTCGACGCGGCCGGCGGGCCTGCTGTCAGGGGTCCAGGCCATGGCCAGCACACCCCCCAGCAGGCCCGAGATCATGCCGATCAGGAAACCGCCCAGGTTGGAGTAGACGAAGGAGGCCATGGACAGCACCACGGCGACCAGGCCGAGGAAGATCCGCTGGCCGGGCTGCAGCCAGACGAGCACCCCCGCGAGCGTCAGGACCAGGGCGATCAGATAGCCCGCTCCCACCGTGCCGAACAGGACGGCCACCGGCAGAATGTTGATCGCCAGCGAGATGGACAGCAACTCCACCCCCGCCGCCACGATGAACAGGCCACCCCAGAACGGCCGCGAACGCCGCCACGACTTCATGATCCCCCGTTCGTGCCGCGCCCGGCCCCGTCGACCGGGGCCGGGCGCGCGCTAGAAGCACTCGTGCTCGCCGCGCAGCACCTTCAGCCCGAGGTCGGGCAGGCTCAACGTCGCGGCCGTCACCGCCCACGCGCTCAGCCTGGTGTTGCGCAGCGTGAACGTGCTGCTCTGGCCGCCGAAGCTGCCGGCCGGCCCGCGAGCGGCGGGAACCCCGTCCAGGGTGCTGGCGTCGCGGCCCAGCTCGACGTCTCGCAGGGTGGCCGCGCTCTGCGCCGCCGCCACGTCGATCACCAGGTCCTCGATCGTCACCTCGTTGCCGTCCCGGCCGCCGGTGATCCTGATCGTGATCGTGCCCGCGGGGGTCCTCACCAGCGCGCTCGTGCACAGGTCGGTGGCCACCGCGCGCCGGACGCCGGTCACGATGACCGGGATGACCTGGCCTTTCTTGGTGCGCACCACGCCGCCGGCCAGGGTGAAGTCCTGGCCGCGCAGCTCGCCGGTGAAAAGTTTGAAGGTGTCGCCGGAGACCACGAACGTGGCGCCGATGACTCCCTGGGCGGTGGCGCCGACCAGCAGCGACGTCACCACCGCGACGGGGGTGAAGATCAGGAAGAAGCGCTTCCAACGCACTCGTCCCCGCTCGGCCATGACCGCCTCCTGCAGCACTTCGCGCCCGGATGGGCCAGCGATTTGTTACGGAAAGCGACAGGCTGGCCTGGTGTCGATCATGGGTGGCTTCCGTGACATTTGTCGACGCACGCGCCGGGCCTGGCAGCACTTATGGCCCGTGGCTGGACAATCTTGCCGAAGACCAGAAAGACAGCCCCGCGCAGATCGATCGGATGCTCAGCGGCGCATGCACGTTGGGGGTCTGGTGATCTTGTGGCGTGACCACACTTGACCTTGACACGGTGACAAGGTCTTCACTGTTGCCGAGGAGGTGGTCCCGATGGCCATGCCGAAACAGGACACGGATACGATTCGAGCTTTCCAGGGGCTGGAGGACAGCAGCTCGTCAGTGCGGCTGAGGGCAGCGCTGGCGGTCGGCACGACCCCTGACTCGCGGTTCATCGACAAGCTCATCGAACGATGCGCGATCGAGCCCGAGTTCTATGTGCGCGACATGCTGACGTGGGCACTCACTCGCCACTCGGCATCAATGACGATCCCAAAGCTTCTCAAGGAAGTCCGCTCGGAGCGTGCGCAGGCACGAAGCCAGGCATTGCACACGCTGTCCAAGATCGGGGATCGGCAAGCGTGGCCGGCGATCACACGGGCGCTTCTGTCCGACGCCGACGATGAGGTGGCGCGGAGCGCTTGGCGGGCAGCGGTCGTGCTCGTGCCCGAAGGTGAAGAGCCCGAGTTGGCCGCGGTGTTGTCGACACAGCTCGGGCGCGGCGAACGTGAGATGCAGCTGAGTCTCAGCCGGGCGCTGATCGCGCTCGGTGAGGTGATTGTGCCAACGCTGCACGCTGCGATGATGGATCTTGACCCACGGGTGCGCGCGCACGCGATCGCCACGGAACGGCTGTCGCGCGACCCGGATGCCGGGTTCGGGTTCGCGATCGAGGAGGCGAAGCGCGTCGTGGCCCTCGGCAGCACCAGCGAGAAGGAGGAGTGATGGGCAGTGTTGATCGGTGATGTGGCACGGCGGTCCGGGGTCAGCGCCCGCATGCTCAGGCATTACGACTCGCTCGGCCTGGTGCGGCCAACGGGTCGTAGCAATGCCGGCTATCGGGAGTACTCCAGCGAGGACATCCGGCGGATCTTCCATATCGAGAGCCTGCGGTCATTGGGGCTGTCGCTGCGTGAAGTCAGGCGCGCTTTTGAGGATCCTGACTTCACGCCCTCAGAGCTCGTCGACGACCTCATCCGCCAGACACGAGAACGCATCGCAGCTGAGACGGAGCTGCTCACGCGACTGCGTCGGATCGGTGCCGCGGAACCCGCAGGTTGGCAGGACGTCCTCCAGATCGTCGCACTTCTGCAGGCGTTGGGGTCAAAAAGCGCTGGCAAGCGCCAGCGAGCGGCCTTGTCCTCAGTCGAAGAGGTTCCGGTGCCGGTAGAAGCACTGGTCGAGGCAGCGCTGAGCGAGACGGACCCGAACGTCGCCGGAGCTCTTCGATGGGCTTTGGCACAATCAGGCGATGACGGATTGGCACTGCTGGCGGAGGGCCTCGGCTCATCAATAGCCGAGGTGCGCAAACGTGCCGTCCAGTCCATCGCCGAAATTCCGAACGGTGAGGCGACCGCGCTGCTGCGGGACGCCCTCACGAACCCCGACATCGTGGTCCGCAGGTATGCGGCTTTGGCACTCGGGGGACGTGGAGTAGCCGACGCGGTCCCGACGCTCATCGATATGGTCGTCGAGGGGATGAATGACGTCGATGCAGCCGATGCACTGAGCGCGCTGGCGAGTCGTTCCGCGTTGGCGGATCAGATCGCTGCCAAGCTCGTTGACCGCCTTGCCCACGGCACCGTCGAATCGTCTGCACGTCGACGGCTGACACAGGCGCTCGCGGATATCCCGGGAACCACAGCGTCACAAGCCCTCGCGGACCTGTCACATGACGAAGACCGTGCCATTGCGCTTACTGCGACATACATTCTCGGGATCCGCGACGCGCACTATTGACTGACTACAGCTGACCGGTCCAGCCCGAGCGAAGAAGAGGGATCAGAAACATCGCATCAGGCCGCCTTCCGGCGCCGGATGCGGATGTTTCATCGTTTCATCGAGATCGAGGGCACACCCGAGAGGCGGGAAGCCCCGCGCCGAGCGGGAGACCGGCTGGGAGCAGTGGAGCGATGCTCAGCAGGTGACGGTGCCCTTGCGCAGGGCATGACCACCGGTGTTGCTGTCGTCGGCCCAGTAGACAGGCTTGGAGCCGCCGATACACTCACTGGCTCCGGCCACGGAGAAGCCCTCGTTGTTGAGGTTGCTCATGCCACTCGGGCGGTTATAGATCGCAGTGGTGGCCAAGACGCCGGATGCGTTGATCTGCATGGTCCTGTGCTGACCTCCACAGGTGTCGTCGCAGACCACCCACAGGCGCGAAGCCTGCGGCTCCCACTGCAGCTCCATGACGCCGGCCATCCCGCTGCTGATGGATGCGACGCGTGTGAAGGTGCCCGCATCCTGGAGGACGTAGCCGTAGACCATGCCGGTGCCTTCGACGCCGACGAAGAACACTCCGCCCGTGTGTGCGCCGTACCGGTTCGGGTCGTAGGCCGAGCCGGTCGACTCGTCCTCGAACCCGGTGGCGGTCAGGTAGGTGTCGGGAACCCAGGTGACTGCCTCGAAGCCGAGGTTGGAGCCGACGGACGGCAGGCCAGCGGTCAGGTTCCACTCCTTCGTAGCGGTCAGTGTGGTGCCCGTTCCACTGACGTCATACCTCAGGACGGAGAGGCGACTGGTGCCGGACGCGTCACCGTTGCGCTCGCTCGCGACGAACACGCCCCCCGCGGAACCGGCGCCGGTGAGCGTGACGCCCTCGCTGTCAGGGCTGCCGGAGCCGCCCGGGAAGCGAAGCGTCTTGCCGGAGGTCCATCCGCTGGCGGTGTCGGGCTTCCAGCCACCGGAGCCGTTGGGGACCATTCGCCAGAGCTTCCCGCTGTTCTGCGCCCCCCACATCACACTCCCCTCCTGGTAGAGGCCGCTGAGATCCGTGCCAAAGACGTTCGAGGCGTCGGCGGTCACGACGGAGCCGCTGCCGGGCCACGCCACCGGTGAGATGCCCCCGCCCCCGCCGCAGTCGTTCGGAGCGCCAAGAGTCACCTCGGCCGTGCCGAACGCGCCGGTGCCGTCGGGGCAGCGCGACCACGACGGGGCGGAGTGGTCATTCCAGCTGAAGCTGTCGACCAGGGTGCTGCCGTCCGGAAGGTACAGGCGTGCCTTGTCGGCGGAGCCCAGACCGAACTTGTCGTGAACGTCGAAGGCGCCGAACGCGCCGGGGGCCAGCGTGGTCCCGGAGACAATCTTGTACTTCGAACTGTTGTTGTCGTCCTTGAGGATCCAGCCCGAGATGTCGACGGTGGTGGTGCCCTTGTTGTAGAGCTCGATCGAGTCGTTGACGTTTCCGGTGGTCACCACCTCGTTGATCCGGATGTCGTCGGTCGGGGCGGCGTGGGCCGGGGGTGCGGCCAGAGCGCCAACGGCCAGAGTCGAGCCGGCAATGGAGACGAGGAGAAGAACGCGGCTACGATGCCACCGGAGTGCGCGCGATACGGTCACGATGTCCGCCCTGGGGTCGTTCTGACAGGCCAGCACCACGCTCCCGATACGGACCCAACGGGCGCCTTCCGATAGGTGAGTGCCTTGTGAACGGTGAACGAACCCGAGCGCACAGTAACGAATCAGGAGCCGCGCGTGGTTACGATTCGCCGTTGACGTCCCTCGTGGCGGAATGCACGGCGTGGGGAGCCTGATACTCGGCGTCGGTAACCTTGTCGCCCCACACGGTCTCGGGGCCTCCGTCCGGACCCAAGCCCTCCCACAGGGCCAGGTGCTCCATGAAACTGTCGGGGGCGGCACCGTGCCAGTGCTCCTCGCCGGGCGGAGTGTGGACCGTGTCGCCGGGCCGCGCCTCAATGATCCGGCCACCGCGCGATTGGATCAGCGCGACACCCGAGACGATGTGCAGGGTCTGCCCCATTGCGTGGGAGTGCCAATCGGTGCGGGCGCACGGCGAGAACCGCACCAGGTTGACACGCATCCGGGACGGCTCCTGCCCGGCGTAGACGACGTCCCACCACACATCCCCGGTGAACCAGTCGGCCGGCGCCTTACTGGTGGGCTGCCGCTGGAGGATCTCCATGACTTCTCTCCCTTGACGATCACGTGTGAATCACGACCCGGCACGACGGTCCCGGCCGCATGGCGACATGGACCGGCCAGGCCGCGAGCGTCCTACAGGCGGACGAGGACCTTGAGAGCCTCGCGGCGGTCCATGGCGCGGTAACCGTCGGGCACCTGCTCCAGGCCGATCTCGCGGTCGAACACCTTGCCCGGCTGGACCAAGCCGTCCAGAACGGCGGGCATGAGCTCCTCGATGTAGGCGCGCACCGGGGCGGGGCCGCCGGTCAGGGTGATGTTCGGGCCGAACAGGGCGGCGAACCCGACCGGTGCCTTCTCGTACTGCGGCACCCCGACCCGCGAGATCACCCCACCAGCCCGGACCACGCCGATCGCCTGCTCGTAGGCGGGCATGTGGCCGACCGCTTCCAGCACCTTGCGCGCGCCGTAGCCTCCGGTCAGCTCCCGAACCTTCGCGATCCCCTCCTCGCCGCGCTCGGCGACCACGTCGGTGGCGCCGAACTCCCGGCCCAGGTCGGTGCGGTCCTTGTGCCGCCCCATCAGCACGATCCGCCCGGCGCCCAGCTGCTTCGCCGACAGCACCGCCAGCAGGCCCACCGCGCCGTCACCGATCACCACGACCGAATCACCCGGACCGACGTTCGCCCGCCTGGCGGCGTGATAGCCCGTCCCGTACACATCCGACAGCGTCAGCAGTCCGGGAAGGAGTTCGGAATCCTCGCCGACGGGGGCCTTGACCAGCGTCCCGTCCGCCAGCGGCACCCGGACGGCCTCGGCCTGGCCGCCGCCGATCCCGCCCACGGCCCAGAAACCGCCGTGGAGGCAAGAGGTCTGCAGGCCTTCCCGACAGAACTCGCACGTGCCGTCCGACCACGCGAACGGCGCGATCACCAGATCGCCCCGCCTCACGGTTGTGACATCACTGCCGGTCTCCTCCACCACGCCGATGAACTCGTGTCCCATCGGGGTGGCCTCGCCGACGGGCATCGAGTGGTAGGGATGCAGGTCCGACCCGCAGATGCAGGCTGTCACCACCCGCACCAGCGCGTCCGCCGGCTGCTGGAGCGCCGGGTCACGAACCGTGTCGATCCGCACATCCCCCGCCCCGTACATGAACGCTGCTCGCATATCGCTATCCCCGTGTCGTTGTCGCTGCTGTTCAGAGCCCTGCCCCGGCCAAGACAGCGCGAGGCTTTCCAGTGGCTCATCTCCAGCAAACGCCCTTTCGCCCGGCGGCGACAGTGCCTGTCGTTCCAGGTAACGCCAGCACCTGCTTCATCGCTGGGGCGTCATACCGTGCCGATCATTGGGACGGCGTTGCGGCAGGCCGAGCAGGCACAGACCGCGCAGATCACCGGCCGGCGCCGTATCGTCGTCTATGCCGACCGTGGCACCCACGCCGCCGAGATCAACGCCACCTACTTCACCGATGGAAGGCCGTCAAGTCCGCTCTCGCCTACATCCCCCACACACCGAAAATCCCAACACCATGAAACGCTCATCCGAAGCACTCGTCGGCTACTGGGACCGGCAAGCGGCCACCTACGATAGAAGATCAGCCGGAGCCGAACGCCGCTTCCTGGCGGACAGTCGCCGCTGGGTCTGCAGCCGGGCCCACGGCGCCACCCTGGAGATCGCCATCGGCACCGGCGCCAACCTTCCCCACTACCCCGACGCCGTCGACCTGACCGGCATCGACTGGAGCACCGCCATGCTCCACGCCGCACACCGGCAGGCAGACCGGATCCACCGAGCTGTCAAGCTCCACCGAGCGGACGCGACCGCGCTGCCCTTCCCCGCGGCGACGTTCGACACCGTCGTCAGCACCTTCGCCCTGTGCTGCGTCCCCGACGAACGCGCCACTCTCATTGAGACGCTCCGCGTGCTACGGCCCGGGGGACGCCTGCTGCTGGCCGACCACGTCGCAGCGTCCTTCTGGCCACTGCGCGCACTCCAGCACGCCGCGGACGTGATCAGCATCCCCCTGCAGGGCGAGCACTACACCCGCCGCCCCATCACCACCCTGCGCGGCCTCGGTGCCACCATCGAGGAGACCGAACGCCTGACCATGGGTGCGATCGAACGCGTCAACGCCCGTAAATCCCACTGACTCGAACTCGGGCACCGACCACAGTGCCTCGGCCTCAAGGACGCGGTGCGCCACCGTACACGGCCGCCAGCGCGACATCAGACCCGGCGCAGGCCACGGATCGGCGCGATGAGCAGAAGAGCGGCGCAGACGGCGGCGGTGACGCCGGTCGAGACGAACAGCAGGTCCCGGGGCTCGACGATTGAGGAGACCGGACCGACGAGCGCCTGGCCAACAGCCACGCCCGAGACCGAGCCCGCGATCTCGTAGGCGCTCACCCGGTTGAGCACGTCCGGCGCCACCTGCGTCTGGACACTCGTCGACCACATCACCGACCAGAACGCCCAGGAGGCGCCACCGACCAGATGACCCGCCATCAACAGAGGAAACGGAAACTCCAGGGCGACCGACAGCGGAATGAAGACGAAACCAATCAGAGCACCCGCGCCCGCAGCCAGAGGGCGGACAGGCCGGAAACGAATCGCGACCAGGCCGCCGACCACAGTGCCGGTACCAAGGGCAGCCATCGCCCAGCCGTAGGCGGCCTCGCCCAAGCGGTCACCGATCAGCCGGGAGCCAAGCGGGATGAGCGGACCGAACACGAACATGCCGAAGAAGACCCAAACAAGGATCACCGACCACATCCAGCTACGGGAACGGAACTCCACCCAGCCGCGTCGCAGATCGAGCAGGACCGTCGAGGGCTCCTCGGCCTTGACCGCGGGAGCGAGCCTGATCAAAGCCAGACAGAGACCGCTGACCAGGAAGGTACCCGCATCGAAGGCATAGACGGCGCCCGCACCCGTCAGCGCCATCAGGAGCCCGGCCAGGACTGGGCCTCCCAGCTGAGTGGCCGCATCAGCGACCTTGAGAGTGCCGTTGGCCCGCTGAGGGTCCTTCGCGACCAGCGGGACCATCCCGTTGACACCGGGCTGGAACATCGCCGCGGCCGTCCCGGACAGCGCGGAGCCGACCATCAGCAGCCACAGCGGAGGGGTTCCGGCGAAGAACGCGACGGCGAGCACGCCCTGGGTGAGGATCCGAACCAGGTCAGCACTGACCATCATGGTGCGCGCGCCGATCCGATCGGCGAAGACACCCCCGAACAGAACGAACAACACGAAGGGCGCCGTCCAGACGGCAAGAACGTACCCCACGCCCGCGACCCCGTAGACGGCCCCGACCGCCAGCGCCGCCGCGACCGGCATCATGGCGTCACCCAGCAGCGACACCACCCGAGCCGCGAAATAGAGCGAGAAATCCCTGGTCCAGAGCGCCTCCGGGACGCTCGGGACAGCTTCACGATCAAGAATCGTGGTCATGCGACGAACTCCATGACCACTCATTCTGGATATCCGCGCACATCCCCACCGGCGTCCAGAATGACATCATTGAGTACATTCATGCCATGAAGCATCGCGTAGTCGCCCTGGTCGGCCCCTCACAAGAGATGTACCCGGTGACCTGCGCATCCGCCGTATTCGGCGACCACGGCCCCGACATTCCCCAGCTCTACGACTTCCGCCTCTGCACCGAACACCCCGGCCCGATCACCACCACAATAGGTGCCGACATCATCGTCAACAACGGACTGGAAACCCTCGCAGAAGCCGACACCATCCTCATCGCGGGCTGGTGCCCCGAACCGGAAATCTCCACCAAGCTCAGCGAAGCGATCCTGACCGCCCACCACCGAGGCGCCCGAATCATCGCAATCTGCTCAGGCATCCACATCCCGGCAAGCCTGGGCCTGCTAGACGGCCGTAACGCCGCAACCCACTGGGAACTCACCGGCGAACTCGGCCGACGCTACCCACGGATCCACGCCGACGCCACCGTCCTGTACGTCGACCACGGCGACGTCGCGACAGCGGGCGCCTCAGCCACCACCGTTGACCTATGCCTCAACCAAGTCAGACGCGACCACGGCGCGGCCCTCGCCATGCGAATCGGCCGCCAACTGTCAACGGCCCCACACCGGGAAGGCCGCCAGCGCCAATACCCCGCGCTACCAACAACCGGACCGATCCCCGACTCCCTCGCCCCGCTACTCGACTGGATCACCGCCAACCTCAACCAGCGACTGACCCTGGAAGACATGGCGACCCGATCCGGAATGTCACCACGCACCCTCAGCCGCCACTTCGCCGAACAACTCGGCATCTCCCCCGGCCGCTGGCTCCTCGACCGGCGCATCGCCACCACCCGCGCCCTCCTGGAGGAAACCGACCTCCCCATCGAGACGATCGCCCAGCGTGTCGGCCTCTCCTCCGCGATCAACCTACGCCGCCGCTTCCACAACGCCCTCAACACCACCCCCGCCGCCTACCGACGTTCATTCCGCTGACCATGGCAGAGCAGAAGACGACTTCGGGCTCGCCTTCCTCGGGTATGACCTCACCGTCGGCGATGGCATAGAGGTGCCCCACGCGGGTCTTCTTCGCGGCGTAGTCCGGGTCGCGGGAGGTCTTCCAGGTCTTCATGCGTTGAAACGACACGCCCTCCTCGCGGAGCAGGGCCCGAAGGCCTCTTCCCAGAACCCCGTCGAACTGGCAAATCATCACGAATCGGGCGTCAGGCGACTACGACGAACCCCCGCCCTTCGGCGCTGGAAGGACGGGGGATTTCGATGGGAGGTCACGTTCGCAGGTCGCGATCGTCGACCAAGACGGTGCGGTGCAAGTCAACCGGAATCTACCCGACGAGATCGGGACGGTTCTGGGGCACGTCATCCGCCCGCGGCGTCCTCGGCCTCCCAGCGCAGCAGGTCGCCCGGCTGGCACTTGAGCACCTCGCAGAGCGCGGCGAGCGTCGCGAAGCGCACCGCCCTGGCGCGGCCGTTCTTGAGTACCGCCAGGTTGGCGGGCGTGATCCCCACGCGGTCCGCGAGGTCGCCCACGGACATCTTCCGCCTGGCCAGCATCACGTCGATGTCGACGACGATCGGCATCAGATCACCTCGTCCAACTCGGCCCGCATCTGCGTCGCTTCGACGTCGCGCGCGACGGCCTGGGCGAGCAGCATCCGCAGCACGAGCACGATGAGCGCGACCCCCAGGATGGCCACGCCAATCCCGCCCATGATGACGGTGACGCCCGGGTCGTCCCGCTGGCCCGGCGCGTTGAGGGCCGTGACCGCGAACCACAGGAGGGCGGCCGCCACGATCGCGCCGATCACGGCGTCCACGTACCGGAAGGCGGCGTGGGAGAACACGGTTCCGCGTCGCACCATCGTCACCAGCCGCCATACGCTGACCAGGGCGACCTGGCCCGACACCATGCCCAGGATCGTGATCACGCGCAGCGGGGTCAGCGGGAGCGACCCGTCCTCCGGGTCGCTCCCGCTGACCAACACCCACACCATCGACGCCTGTACGAACACGGTGCCGGCGAGCACCACCACGAGCACGGCGCGAAGCGCACGCACTGCCAGCTTTCCCATGCCCCATCCTTCCATCGAGTTACGATGAGAATCTATCGAATTTCGATAGGTTAAGCAACGGACTGGGACGGAGGGTGGGCGGCGGTTTCGCACCATGGCGGGAGGCCGGGGTCTGAGGAACATCGGAACCGGATCGTGCGCTAAGCCGTCTCCGCGCAGGTCATCGCTGTGCAGTTTCGCGTCGTGCCTCTTCGAGCATGATTGACCGCAGATACTTGGCGAATATCTGCGGTAGTGTCGATGTCGTCCTGGAGGGATGCCCTCGCTCGGCAGGGGCCAGACTCCATGGTTATCTGCGATAGAGCGCGGAGGCGGTCGTGGGAGTGGTCCACCGGATCGGGGCCGAACGGCCTGCGCCGGTGCTCAAGGACGCGGTCAAGGGCTTCCTGGCCGGAGTGTCCAACCCCAACACCGCCCGGTCCTACGCCATGGCGCTTCGTGCCCTCACCGAGAAGTTCGGCTCCTACACCCCGGTGGGTTCGCTGGAGGGGGAAGGGGCGGCCGACCGGGTCGCCGCCTGGTTCAACGAGCAGTGGGGGGCGCGCTCGGCGGCCACCATCAACGCCCGGCTGAACGCGTTGTCCTCGGCGAGTCGGTGGTGGCGGGATCAGGGCTGGATCACCGAGGACCCGTTGCGTCGGCTCAAGCGCCGCCCGGTCGAGGTCGACCGCACGCGGTCGCTGGACCGTGCCGAGGTCGCCGAGTTGCTCGGCCGGGAAGGGATTGCGCTTCGTGAGCGGACCTTGTGGCGGCTGCTGTACGAGTCCGCGGCACGGGCGTCCGAAGTCCTGGCGCTCGATGTCGAGGAACTGGACTTGCGTAACCGAAAGGCCAGGGTGCGGCGGAAAGGCGGCGCGGTGGACGTGATCGTGTGGCGCACCGGCACCGCCCGGCTGTTGCCCCGTCTGCTGGGCGGGCGCAGGTCGGGGCCGGTGTTCACCACCGACCGGCGGGCCCGGGTGGAGTTGCCGCCGGCCGACATCGACAGTGGCGGCGGGAAGGCGCGACTGTCGTATCGGCGGGCAGCCGAGCTGTTCGAGGCGGCCACCGGCGGCTGGACGCTTCATCAACTACGGCATTCGGCGCTGACCCACGCCGCCGAGGATGGGGCCAACACCTCCACCTTGCTCGCCTTCTCCGGACACACCTCGGTCGTTTCGCTAGCCCGCTATGCCCGGGCCTCGAGCGAAGCTCTCGGGCGCTGGCAGGCTGGACGCGATCCTGCCGCCCGCAAGCGGTGAGAGCGGACCTTCGAGGAAACTGAGTGCAAGGGGATCGATATGCCTGATGGATGGCAGTGGGACAGCACCCTGTTCCAGGGACGTGCGGCCTACTACGAGCGCGGCCGGCTGCCGTATGCTCCGGGCTTTGCCGAAACGCTGGCCACGGCCCTCGGCCTGGACGGCCGGGGCAGGCTCCTCGATGTGGGCTGCGGGCCAGGCACCGTGACACTCGCCCTGGCGCGGTTCTTCACTGAGGCGGTCGGCGTTGACCCAGATGAAGAGGCCTTCGAGGAGGCTGGGTGCAGAAATCAGCGGTAGGGAGTTGATCTTCGTACCGGTTCGATGACGGCCCTCGTTCGGGTGGGTCGTGGGGCCTACGTTCCTGGGCCATGCCCTTCGGATTTCTCTCTGATGAGCAGATCGCCCGCCATGGCCGCTTCCCCGAGGAGCCATCGTCTGCGGAGCTGGAGCTGTTCTTCCGGCTGGATCGCAGTGCCTTGGATGAGCTGGCGTCGAAGCGGCGTCCGGCCACGAAGCTCGGCGGGGCCGTGCAGTGGGGCACAGTACGCATGCTGGTGGTGTTCCTGACCGACCCGCTGGCCGTTCCGCCTGAGGCGGTGGGTTCGTCGCCGAGCAGCTCGGCCTGGATCCGGCGCACTCGGCCGGCCGCGTTCGTGCTGTGCGCGCTCATGCGCTTGCACACCGCGCTGCGCCGGCGCGATGTGTTCGCCGGGGGCTCGGAGCGGTGGAGCGATCCGCGAGCCCGGCTGCTGGACGGCCAGGCGTGGGAGCAGGCGCGGCCACGTGGTGTACGGGCCAGGTCTCGCGCCCGCGCTGGACACACCTGCGGCCCCTGTCTTGGTCTCAGTTGTCAGCTACGTGGTCAGCTTCACGGGAAGGGCCTTCGGCCGGCACCGCGGAGAGTGTCGGCAGAGGCGAGGCGATCCGAGTGGCGACGGCTGCCAGGATCGCGCCTGCCACGGCTGCGACGGCGGCGGCGACGAAGGCGGAGGCGCCGGTGTCATGGGGACCGGTGAGCCGGCCGGCTACGGCGGTGCCCAGGCCGTAGCCGGCCCACATGAAGGTGTTGAGCCAGGCGAAGACCTCGGTGCGGTACTGGGCGGGGGGGTGGTCGGCGAGCAGGGCCGGCACGACCGCGTCGCGCGGCCCGGTCACCAGCCCGATCAGAGTGATCAGTACGGCGAGCGTCACGAAGCCGGGCGCCCACGCGCCGCCGAGCAGGATGGCAGCCTCGGCGAGCGAGAGCAGGACGAGCAGGCGCCGGCCGGTGATGGGCCAGGTCCGTGCTCCGTAGCCGAGGGTGCCGAGGAGGGCGCCGGCCGACAGCAGGCCCATCAGCACACCGGCGGCGGCGGCGGCTGAGCCGAAGGTGGTGGCCGAGGCGACCGTGGCGATGCGCAGGCAGCCGAAGGCGAAAGTGCCGAAGGCGGTGATGGTCAGCAGCAGGACGGTAGGCCGGTGGGTGAGCGGCCCGGCCAGGCGGAGCCTGCCCGGTGGGGTGGGCGCTGCTTGCCGTACCGCGGGGGAGGCCAGGAGGAGTGCGGTGCCGAGCAGGACGGCGGCGCCGGCGGCGGTCACCACGCCCTGGGCCGGAACGGCCAGGGTCAGGACCGGCACAAGCAGGGGGCCGGCGATGAACGTCACCTCGTTGACGGCGTTGTCCACCGCATAGGCGGCGGGCAGGGAGACGGCGGGGACGAGGTGTGGCCAAGTGCCTCTGATGACCGATCCGGCGGGTGGGGTGGTGGCGCCGAGCAGTACCGCGGCGCCGATCATCAACGCAGGCGAAGCCAGGAGAAGGAGGCCGTAGGCGAGGGCATGGGCGGCCAGGTAGCCGGTCAGGGCCGGACGGGGGCCGTACCGGTCGGCGATGCGCCCGCCGAGTGGCGCACACAGGGCCAGGGCCAGCGCGTGGCCGGTGAGTACGAGCCCGGCGTCGGCGTAGGAGCCGAGCCGGTCGACGGCGGCCAGCAGCAGGGCGAGGCTGAGCACGGGCGTGCCCAGCTTGACGACGAACCCGGTGACGAGCAGGTGAGGGACGCCAGGCTGGGCGAGCAGGCGTCGATAGAGCGCGAACATGACTGGCGGCTCCGTTACCATCTAACTGGATTACGCCTATGACACACAGAGGGGATGTTACTAGTCAAGTGCAAATAGCCTGTAACGTAACCCGGCAGGCTCCGCTGATCGCCGAGCTGGTCAACCTGGCCACGGCGCGCTGGCGGGGCGGCGCCGCGGTGCAGCCGCTGGCAGACGAGGACCTGGCCACGACGTTCGCCGCCCAGCTCGGCGATCACGCGAGTGCGGCCCTGCGCGCGATCCCGGACTCAGGACGGCGCCTAGCCGAGCTGGGCACCGAACTGCGGCAGGCGCTGCTGGCCGAGCATCCAGCGGACCAGGCGGCACGTATCAACGCCATGATCCGCAGGTACGGCGCGCAACCGTACCTGGCCGAGGATGTCGGCCAGCCGTTCCATCTGCACTTCCACGGTTCGGGCGGCACCCCGGTGGAGGCCCTGGGCGGCGAGTTCGCCACGGCGCTCGCCCTCATCGTGGACGGCTACGGCCCAGATCGCTTCGGACAGTGCGCGGCGCACCAGTGCGAGGCGGTCTACATCGACCTGACCCGCAACGCCTCGCGCCGCTACTGCAGCGCGGCATGTACGGCTCGCGCCAAGACCGCCGCCTACCGCAGTCGCCGCCAGCCCTGATCAAGTCTGGTCGTGCTCGCGCATGAGACGGCACGCCCACGCCGGATGCCGGTCGGCGGGCGCGAATTCGGCCAGGTACGGCTTGATGTCCAGGGGGTTGAGGGGGCATGGCCCCGCGGTGGGCGGAGACGCCCATGCGCGGACCTGCTGGTGGGGTTACGGCTGCTCACTACCCCAGCTCTCAAGACCGTCAACCGGTCCCCGGCCAGGAAGGGCTTCGCCTCCTGTCAGCCCGGCATGGTGTGCGGGAGGATGCCGTGTGCGGCCAGCTGCTCGGGGATGCCGGCCAGGGCCGGTAGCTGGTCGATGTGGTGGACGCCGGTGGGCAGCGTGCCGGCGAGGACTGTGCGGGTGACGTGTGCGGCGACGAGGGCGGTGGCGCGGCTCTGGCCGTTGCCGGTGAGGGCGAGCGCGGCGTGCCGGTCGCTGTTGACCGCGTCGACGCGGACGGCGAAGCCGTTGCCTCCGATGTGCACCCGCGACAGCGCGGCGGTGATGAGACGGCGCAGTGCGGGGCGCCGGTTGACGCGGAAGACGGCGAGCCGGCGCAGGCCCGCCAGCAGTCTGGTGGAGAACGCGGAGTCGAGGCACATCCGGGTGGTGACCCTGGGGACGCCGAGGGTCCGCCGCAGGCTGTGCTGGTCGGAGAAGTCCAAGGGGTAGGCGATGCGGCGGCCGTGGCCGGGCATGGCGTATCGCCGCGGGCGGGCGCCGGCGGGTTGGGCGAGCCGGGACACGGTCCAGGCCACCGCGTCCGCGCCGTGTTGTTCGCCGGCACCGAGCAGCACGGTGATGTCGATGCGCTGTGCGCCGCCGACGCGTTCGTGTACGCGCCGGGCGAGCAGGTTCGTCAGTCCTGGCGCGAGGCCGACGCTGAGGACCCCGGTCGCCCCGCTGACGGTGGCCCGGTCGGCGAGGTCTTCCACCTGGCGCAGCAGGTGGTCGGAGGCGCCGACATCGACCAGGTGGATGCCGCGGGACAGGCAGGTCTCGGCCACAGTGGCGTCGGCCGGCTCGACGCAGAGGACGACCGCTGCGATGGGGTCGAGGTCGAGAAGCCGCTCCAGGCCGCCGATGTCGGCCAGGTCGAGCCGGGCCCTTCGCACGGTGTCGGGAAGGCGGGCGCCGTCGGGATTGCGTCCGGCGGCGATGACCTGGCCGGGAAACCACCCGTCCAAGGTTGTCGAAACCTGGGCGCCGACCGCGCCATAGCCACCGATCACGAGAATCCCAGACATCAGACCAACCTCCTATATTTCGCTAGAGCATGACACTAGTCATTCGGGTCGCGCAAGCAGGGTGTCGATCAGAGTCCGGGCCGCCCAGTCGGCCCAGACGGGGTCGCTCCAGCCCCGGTGACGGGTGAGCAGGTGGTAGGTCTCCGGTGCCAGGACGGCGAGGGCCGTGTCCGCGGCGCGAAGTGCGTTGAGGTCGGCGCGCAGCGCGTTCTTGGCGGCCAGGGCGCCGGTGAACACGGCCAGGACCGTGTGCCGTTGCGTGATGTTGGTGCGCCACAGCTCGGCGATCTCCGGGTCCGTGGCGGCTGCCGAGCGGACGACCTCCAGCAGCGGCGCCACCCGGGCATGGATGTCGGCGGTGGCTTCGGCGAGCCGGCGCAGCAGCTCCGGCGGGGGTGCGGCGAGCGCTTCGGCGACCCACGGCCGGTCGAGCGTGGCGACCGGGGCGTCGTCGCCGGCCACCTCGACGTCGAGCAGCTCCTTGAGGATCGCGCGTTTGGTCTCGAAGGTGAAGTACAGCGTCTGCACGGCCACGCCGCCTTGGGTCGCGATGGCCTGCATGCTCGTGGCGGTGTAGCCGCGTTCGGCGAACAGCTCGCGGGCGGCAGCGAGCATGCGTGCGCGGGTCTGGGCCGTCTTGGTCGCGCGCACTCCGGGCTTGGGTCGTGTCACCGGCGATCTCCTCAGCTTGACTAGAGCACCACTCTAGTGCAATCTTCGCTGGAGTACCGCTCTAGCGAAAGAGGTGATGTATGGGCAACCGCACCATGACGGGTCACACGGCCGCGCTGGTGTTGATCACTGCGGTGGAGCTGGTGGTCTTCCTGGACACCACGGTCGTGAACATCGCGCTGCCGAGCATCAGCGCCGGCCTGCGACTGGACGAGGCGGGACTGGCGTGGGTCACGAACGCGTACTTGCTGGCCTTCGGCGGGTGCATGCTGGTCGGCGGACGCGCGGCCGATCTGCTCGGCGCGCGGCGGGTCTTCGCATTCGGGCTGGCCCTGTTCACCGCCGCATCGGCGCTGGCCGGATTAGCGGGCAGCCCGTGGATGCTGGTGGCCGCACGCGCGGCGCAGGGCATCGGCGCCGCCGTGACGGTCCCGGCCCAGTTGGCCCTGCTGACGCGGACGTTCACCGAGCCGGCCGCCCATCGCCGGGCGTTCGCGGTCTGGGGAGCGATGGGCGCGGCCGGCGCCGCCATCGGCACGGCGACCGGCGGCCTGCCCGCCTCGTTCGTGGGCGTCACCGCGCCCGCTGTCACCGCCGTGGACCAGGCCGATGCCGGGGTGACCGCCGGCATCGTCAACACCGCCCAACGCATCGGATCCGGCCTCGGAGTAACCGCCATCCTGGTCCTGGCCTCCATGGTTACCGGTACGGCCGGCTACCTGGCCGGACTGCGAACCGGCTTCGCCGCCGCGGCGGCCCTCGCGTTCCTCGGCTGTCTTCTCACCCTTGCCCTGCTGCGCCCGAACCCCTTGGCGACACCGGTCGCCGGTCCGGCGGAAAGGTCACACCGTTGAACACCCGCAGCTCCGCGGTCACCATGACGACCGCCATCGCTGGAGCCGTCCTGTTCCTGCTCGGCACGATCCTGCACCCGGCCCGCGACGGCCATGGCATGGCTGTCGTCGTTGACCGATACGGCATCACCCACGCCATCCAGGCCATCGGCCTGGCCCTGCAAGCAGTCGCCCTGGCGAGGCTGACCCCCGCTCGCCGCCTGTCGGCGCACCACGCCGCGCTGGCCGGCGTCCTCGCCTGGCTCGCGCTGATCGTCTACGACGGCTCCCACAACCCGGTCACCGCCCGATTCGCGCCCGAACTGGTCCACACGTCAGCCGATCTCAGCCCTGGTGGGGCGTTGTTCGTGCTGCCCGGGCTGCTGCTCTTCCCCACCGGGTACGCCATCCTCGCCACGTCGCTCGCCCGCGGTGGAGCCCGCTGGTGCGCGCTGTTGCTCGGTATCGGCGCGCTCACCTACTGGCTCGGCGGCCTTCTCATCTTCGCGGCCGGCCCGCGTTCGCCGTTCGTCCAGGTCCTCGAAGTGATCGGCGCCGGCCTGTACGCGGCCGGCTTCGCTCTGCTCGCCCGAACCAGGCTCAGCGCACCAGCCTCAGGGCGAGCGTCGTGACCCCGGCCGTCGTCATCATCGGAGCCGGTCCGGCCGGGTTGGCGGCCGCGGCCGCACTGCGGCGGCGCCGGATCGACCCGGTCATCCTCGAGCAGGGCGACGCGGTGGGCACCTCCTGGCGGCACCGCCACCAAGATCTGCGCCTGAACACCATCCGCTGGCTCTCCGACCTGCCCGGCCTGCCCATCCCCAAACGTGCCGGCCGGTGGGTCGCTCGGGACGACTACATCGACTACCTCGAACGCTTCACCCGGCACACGCGACTCCACGTACGTTGCGGGGTTCAAGCCCGCCGGATCGACCCCGTGGCCGGCGGCTGGCAGATCACGACGAACGACGGCCACTACCGCAGCCGGCACGTCGTCGTCGCCACCGGCCACGACCGCGTCCCCACAATGCCTGACTGGCCCGGGCGCGCAGGCTTCCAACGGCCGATCCGGCACGTCGCCACCTTGCGCCGCGCCGCCGACCTCGCCGGCTCCCGTGTCCTGCTCGTCGGCGCCGGCAACTCCGGCGTCGAGATCGCCGGCCACCTCGTCGACGCGGGTGTCCAACAGCTATGGATGTCGGTGCGCACCTCACCGACCATCCTGCCCCGGCACCTGTACGGCGTCCCTCTGCACCCGCTCACCCTCGCGCTGCGTCTCTTGCCAGAGCCGATCCGCGACCGCCTCACCCGCGCCGTGGCGCACCACGCGTTCGGCGACCTACGCGCCCACGGACTCCCCACCCCGAGGCAAGGCCCGTTCGAGCGCATGCGCACCGCCGGGGTCACCATCGCGATCGACCAAGGCTTCGTCGGGCATCTCACCGCCGGCCGGGTGCACATCGTCACCGTCGTCGACCACCTCGACGGCCACGATGTCGTGTTACGAGACGGCACCCGGCTACAACCGGACATGGTGCTGACCGCCACCGGCTACGACCCCGGCCTCGCCGATCTGGTCGGACACCTCGACGTTCTCGACCACGACGGCCGTCCCCACCGTGACGCGGGCAAGCACCGGCCCACCACGGGACTCTCGTTCATCGGATACCAACCGGCGATCGAAGGCAGTCTCCGCCGGCTTCCCATCGAAGCGCGGCGGATCGCCCGCGCGATCGGCAACGGCCCCAAGACACCGATCCGAACCTGACCGAGTCACCGAGACAACTCACGTCATCCCTCAACCACCCAGGAGTTCAGCATGTCCGTCCGCCACGTCGTGCCTGTGCCCAGAAGATCAGCCACCGGTCGAGTCGCCGAGGTCTACGCCCAATCGACGGCCGACTTCGGGCAGGTCGCGTTCATGATGTTGTCTCCGGCGCCCGAACTGCACGCCGCAGCCTGGGCCGTGCTGCGCGAGTCGGAACTCGCAGGACTCGCACCCCGCACCGACAAGGAAGTCGTGGCCGTGGCCGTGTCACAGGCCAACCGGTGCCGGTTCTGCATCGACGCGCACACCATCCTGATCCACGCCCTCGGCGAACACCAACTCGCCGAGGACCTGCTCAACGACCGAGTCCCGACCGACCCTCACCACGCCGCGCTGGCGACCTGGGCGAAAGCCACCCGAACCCTCGACCCGGCACATCTGGCGGCACCCCCGTTCCAGCCCGAACTCGCCGCCGAATACATCGGCACGGCCCTGTCGACCCACTTCATCAACCGCATGTTCTCCACACTCACCGACGAGCAACTGCTCCCCGGCAATCTGCAACGAGCACGGTCGGTACGCCGGGTCGGGGCCATGGCCTACACCCACACCGTCCACCAGGAACTCGCCCGAGGTGACAGCCTGCCGCTACTGGCCGGCATCCCAACGGCGTCACGGCCGGCCTGGGCCGGCGACACCCCGATCGGGGCCGCGTACGCCGCCCTGCGCAGCGCGGCCGCCGACGGCGCCGCGCTCCTGAGCGAGCAAAGCCAGAACCTTCTCCGAGCCACGGTCGCCGAACCCACCGCCACCGGCCCGCTTTCGCATGGCACGTGGCTGACACAACGCTTGACCAGGCTTCCCGAAGCCGACCGACCCGCCGCCAAACTCGCGCTGCTGGCCGCTCTCAGACCACACGACATCACCGAAGCGGACGTCACCGCATGGCGCACCACGACCTCCGCCAACGACACCCATCTGGTACGCCTGCTCGGCTTCGGTGCCATCACCGCAGTGGAGCGGATCGAGGAAGCCATCACCAGCCGAATATCAACTCGATGAGGACGAACGCACTCGCGGAGCGATATCCACCATGACGACACCGTAGAGGACGCCCGTGTCCGTCGCGCTTTCCCCGGCCGGCCCAACTCCGCCCCCGATTCGGCCACCGGCGCGACGACCGGCATGACGACGATGGTCACAGTCGACCAAGAAGTCCCAGGTCGCTACCGCTAATTTCTGCACTCAGCATCCTCGAAGGCCAAGACATGCTGGTCGAGGCCGAGCGACAGGCCAAGCGCCGCAGGGTGACCAACACGCGGTGGGTGGCTGCCCGCGCCGAGGACCTGCCCGCCGATCTGGGTGACTTCCGGGTGGTGGTGTTCGCCAACCACTGGACGGATCGGGACCGTGTGGCCGCGACCGTGCTGGAGATGCTGGAGCCGGAAGGCACCTTCGTCCACATGAGCGACCTCAAGCTCCGCCCCGCACCTGTTCGGCGACAAGCTGGAGGACTTCGAGCGGGACCCGCGCGCGGTCCTGCAGCAAACATCACCCGATAACCGCTTCGCAGAGCGTCTTCCGGCAACCGAGATCATGACCTGGCGCAAGCCGCATGGTGAGCGGTGACGGCGATCGCCGCGGCATGCCACACGTCTCAGCCGCCGATGTCGTCGTCGTGGACATCGCCTGGATCACCCAGCGGTCGCAACCCTCCCGGCAGCTCGGGCAGGGCGAAGGAGTAGCGGCCCAGCATGTTCACGTGCGCGTGGATGAAGGGGGATAGGCGGGCGACGTCTTCATCGCGCACATCGAAGCCCTGTGCCCGAAGCTGAGTCACGGCGGCGTCCATGTAGCGGGTGTTGAACAGCACCACGACGTTGAGGACCAGGCCGAGCGCACCGAGCTGGTCCTCCATGCCTTCGTGGTAGCGCTGGTACAGGTGGCCCCGTTTGCCATGGAAGATCCGCCGGGCCAGGGCATGGCGGCCTTCTTGCAGGTTGGACTGGGCCTTGATCTCACGCCGGTAGTCAGGTTCATCGGCCATTCGCAGGATGTGCGGGGTCTTGGGGATGCGTCCGTAGTGGGCGATCACGTCACCCAGCGGGGTGGGCCGGCCATCGCGTGACAGCATCCGAATGACGTCGTGGGCGCGCACCGCGCCGGTGTGGATAGAGGCGATGACGCGACAGATGTCGTCCCAGTGGCGCTCCACCTTGTCCAAGGCGATGCGCCCGCGCGCGATCTGCTGTAAGGGCCCGTACTCGGCCCGGGGATCGATGCGCCACAGCTTCTGATCGGGTAGGTCAGCCAGCTGCGGGGCATAGGAGAACCCCGCCAGAGTGAGCAGCCCGTAGACGATGTCGCTGTAACTGGCGGTATCGGTGACGATCATCTCGGGGCGCTTGCCGCCATCGCGGTCATACAGCACGTCCAGCACGTACAGCGAATCGCGCGGGGTGCTGGCCACGACCATGCCGCCCAGGCCCGAAGCCTGATCGTTCAGCATGTTCAGCCAGGTCGCGCCGCGGCCCCGGCCGAAGTACTTGGGGTTGGGCCGGGCATGGATCGTGGCCGTGGGGACGACGAAGCGCATCCCATCGACCGAAGCCACCAGCCCGCCACCCCACACCTGGGCCAGGCCGATTCCGGCCTGGGCGTCGATGAGGGTGGCGTTGGCGGCCTTGTAGGTGGCCAACCGCAGGTAGGTCTGATCGACATGGGACAACCGGTCGCGTCTCAGCGCCTTGGCGCCGCCGATGACGGGGGTCATCCCGACGTTGCAGCCGTGCGCCACCAGCAGCGCGGCGATCGAGATGGGAAGGTCGGCCAGCCGGGCCGCTTCCCGGTGATGGAGGTGAACGCGGCATCGGCGCCGGTCCAGGAGAACACCTCCAGCAGCACCTCGGGCAGGTCCACCCGGGGCATCATCGCCTCCACTGCCTCCCGCAACGCCACCAGACTGTCGGGTTCGGGGACCGGTTCCAACGCCGCCAGGTGGAGCCGCCCGTCGTCGCCCATGCCCGCGCTAGTGTTGGCCGGCAATCGCCCGGCGACCTCTCGGTAGGCCGCATCAAGCGTCTCGGCCTGCCGGGTCAGGTAGGTGCCCGGCTGCTCGGGCAGGCGCAGGCTGGCCAATACCGTGGGCCGCAGCGCCTCCCACGCCGGGCCCTGCAGGAGTTTGGCGCCCGGGTCACCCCACTTGGAGGAGTTGATCGCGAAGATCTCCCGGCGGCGCAGCAGTCGATGGAACTGCTCCAGCACACAGAACGCGTACGCCTTCCAATCCACCTGCCCTTCTTGCAAGTGCGGCGCCCGCAGCACCAGGCGCCGCCACGACCCAATCAGCAGCGACGCGTTGATCTCCTCCGGGGTGACGCGCTTGCGTCCCATCAAAGAGGGCAGCGTCCTCAGCGCGGCCAGCACCGGCCGGCCCTCGGCCGTAGCCCCGAACTGGATCACCTCACACAACTGGGGCAGGAAGGGCCGCACCATGGCGAAACGGCCCACCAGCATCGCCCGCCACGCCTCATCGGCATCCGAATCGGCCGGCGGGGTCAGCTCGATGATCGCCTCCAGCGCCGCAGTCAGCTGCTGGCGCGACACGACCGCCTCGATCGCCGCCCACACCTCATCAATCGACGCCAGCCCCGGTGCCAGGATCTCCCCGGTAGCGACATCGACCTGGTCGTCAGTCGCCTCGATCAGCACCCGCACTGCCTCCTGGCCACCGGCCCGTCCGGCGCGCCCGCGCTCGGCGCCGCCGTGGCGGCGTTCCTGGAGACCATCGCCGTCGCCAACACCGCCAAGGCCTACGCGATCGCGCTGCGCGGCCTGACCGGCGAGCTAGGCGAGCAGACCCCGCTGGCCGACCTCGAGGGCGAGGCCGGCGCCGACCGGGTCGCGGCCTGGTTCACCAGCCGGTGGGGCGGCGCGGCGGCCGCGATGTTCCGGCTGCTGTATGAGAGCGCCGCCCGCGCCCAAGAGGCCCTGGCCCTCGACGTCGCCGACCTGGATCTGCGCAACCGCCGCGCCCGGGTCCGGCGCAAGGGCGGCACCGTCGACGTCATCGTCTGGCGCACCGCCACCGCCTGCCTGCTACCGCGCCTGCTGGACGGCCGCCGTACCGGGCCGCTGTTCCTCACCGGCCGCCGCGCCCGCGTCGAGCTGCCGCCCTGCGACCTCGACCCCGCCACCGGCCAGGCCCGGCTGTCCTACCGGCGCGCCGCCGAACTCTTCGAAACCGCTACCACCGGCCTGCCCGGCGGGCCGTACACGCTCCACCAGCTCCGCCACTCCGCGCTCACCCACGCCGCAGAAGACGGCGCCAACACCTCCACCCTGCTGGCCTACTCCGGCCACACCTCCGCCGCCTCCCTCGCCCGCTACGCCCGCGTCTCACCCGAAGCACCCGCCCGCCGACAAGAAGGCCGCGACCTGGCCGGGCGTCGACCGGGGGCCAGGTAGGCGTTGAATCGGCCGCATTCATGTCAGCTGTCGATCGCGACGCGGAGGATGCGGTCGTCTCCTAGGCCGGGGGTGCCGCGACCGTCGGTGTTACTCGTCAGCACCCACAGCGACCCGTCGGGAGCGATGGCGGCGTCGCGGAGGCGCTCGTGCTGGCCAGCCAGGTGCTGGGCGGAGGTGGAGAGCCGGTCGAGCGGGATCTGCCGCAGGAGGCTGCCACGCAGGTTGGCCAGATAGATGCTCCCGTTCCCGATGGCCATACCGCTGGGACTCGCCTCGGCCGGTGTGCGGGCAGATGTGCCCGGGGCCAGGAGTGCGGTTGGCGAGGAGTCTTCATCGGCCGTCCCTGGTGGCAGCGGCCTTGCGATACCACTCCTGGGCCGCCGCAGCGTCCTGTCGTTTGTGCGTCGAGCTTCCGCGATTATCCGTCGAGCAGTAGCGCGGCGACCGCTTCTGGGGCTTCATTCATTGCGTCGTGGCCGGTTGGGAGGTCGTGGACCTGCCACTCGGGATCGGCTTGGAGTCGGGTGCGGAGTTCGGTGAACGGCGTCCGGTCCTCCCATCCCGAGCAGCAGACGAACTCCCGGCGGGGGACCTGGGCGTGCGCACCGGTGAGCCGGATCGTCTGCAGGAACGAGGCGAGGGGATGGGGACGGCGGCGGGGATCGCCGCCGTCCGGTGGTTGGACGGCGTAGCCGGTGCTCGCGGCGCCGGCCGCGATCACTTCCCGGAAGTACTCGTTCGCCAACGACCACCACGACTCGCCATTACGCGGGACGAAGGCGTCGAGATGCACCAGCCGTGAGATCCGCCCGTCGGCGCGATCGGCGGCGGCGGCGATCACCATCCCGGCATAGCTGTGGCCCACTAGCGTCGCGCTGGTGATGTGGGCACGATCGAGGAGCCGCAGTACGTCGTCGGCGTGTGTGTCGAGGTTGGCGGTCGCGACCGTCGCGTTGTCGTCGTCTGGCCGCAGACCGGTCAGGGTCAGGGCGTGAACGGTGTGACCGGCACGCTCCAGCAGCGGAATCACCGCCTCATACGCCCAGGAGCCCTTCCAACCGCCGGGTACGAGGACGAACGTCGTCATGTGTTTCTCCTTCTCTCAAGGCCTCTCAAGGCGGAGCATCGGTTGTAGGGCTTTGCTATCTCAGAGTGTCCAACACCTGGTCGGTGGTGAGGACCGAGGTCGCGTAGAGCGGCCCGTTGATCTCGTGTGCGGTGCGCATGGCCTCGTTGTTCCAGGTGGCGGTGGCGTCCTTACTGCTGGTCCAGGTTGGCGATGACGTCCCCTGGCCGGGGCCCGAAAACGGGGTGCCATTAGCGGCGGCTCGGCCAGCGCGCCGAGCTTGACCGCCGGGACCGGATCCACCGCCACCTGGCCGGTGCCGAGCGCGGCGATCTCACTGACCCGCTTCAGCTCCTCGGTCAGTACCCGGCCCGAGGCCTTGACCGGCGCGGTGCGCAGCAGCTCCAGCTCCGAACGTCTCTTACCGTCTGGCACCGCCAGCAGCCGCTCCAGCGACTGCTGCATGTCCTGCGACAGCCGGCCCGACAACAGCGCGTGCACCCGCGCCCGGTCGAACAACGCCCGCGGCTCTTCGACCGAGGCCCACACCCGAGCCGCCACGAACATCCGCACCTCGGCCTCACACCCGCCGAAGTCGCGGTAGCCCAGCAGTTCGCGGATCTCCCAGGCGTGCTCGTAGGCCGTCTTGGGGCGCTGGCCATAGTCGGCCAGGCAAAGCGGATCGAGGTCAAGCTGCTCGGCGACGAAGGCGACCGCGCCAGGCGGGACGGCGAGCGGGTCCTCGGTCAAGAACACCCCAAGCATCCGCACCGTCCCCCACTGCACCACCCATCCCAGTTTCGTCGCCGGACGCCGCTTGCTCGCCAGCGCGTCTAGGGCCGCATGATCCAGGCGGAAGATCGGTGGCGACAGCTCGCCGCGACACCGAGGAGTTCTATGCAGACATACCTTCCTGACCTGCAGCGACATTGCGGTTGGCAGCTGGTGACACGGTGGTTAACGACACCCCGACCTGCACCGCCTGGCGACATCATGACCCGCGTACGCGACCAGCCGCCGCGCTCCACCGCCCCAGCTCCACCAGCCGGAACGAAGGACTGAAATCCTCAAGGAGGCCTGGGCGTAATCCGTTCGTCCACGTCAGAACTGCCCGAACGCGCCGGACGAGTTCGCGAGGAGTGCCTCGCGGAGCTGGGAGGGCGATGGCGAACTCGTCGCCTGGGGACGCGAATCCGACCCCGTTCGGTGTGCTCGCTTACTTTGCCGGCATCTTCACCGCGTAGAAGGAGCACGGTGCTGCCCCGGTCACCTACTACGGCGGCAAGGCCAAGCTGAGCTTGTTCTTAAGAAATCTGGAGTGATCTCGCAAATGCCAAGGTTAAAGGTCAAGTTGGCGGAGCGGTGCGGCGGAGCCGTACCGCCACAAAGGCGAGCAGCCCGAGGGCGGCCAGCGCGAAGACCGCGTTGCCCATGAGGTCCACATTCGCGGGCGCTGGAAAACTCGGCGGCTGAGGGAAGCCGTGCCACGCGTAGGTGACCAGACCGGCAGCGCCCAGGCCGTGATCATCGTCCAAGTGATCTGAGCGGCCGACAACGGGTAGACGGCCGGACCTGCCAGGGCGATGGGCACCGCGCCGCCTAGCAGGAACAGGACGGCTGACACGGTGAGGCCGACCTTGCCGAGCCAGGGAGTGTCCGGCCGGCGTGAGCCCGCCTCCACGATCGAGATCGGCACCGCGATGCTCCACACCCCATGGATGGCCAGAACGAACACGGTCCAGTAGGCGCCGATGCCCAGTGCCGGAATGAACCCGTAGTCGAGCAACCGCAACCCGACATAGTCGGGATCGAACAGCGACTGGGTGAGCAGGCCCTCCTCGATCACGGCATAGGCGAGCCCGAGCAGGATGATCCCCGGCCACCCCAGCCGCCACCGGCGGGCGACCTCACGGATTAGCAGCGCGCCACCGCCATAGAGCGGAATCAGCCCGATGATCATCGGTAGGGCGTCGATGGCGATGTTGCCAAGCAGATACTCGCCGACCAGCGGCGCGAGAACCAGCAGGCCAAGCGCTGGAAGAATGCGCTTGAACACCTCCACCCTCACCGGTCGTAGAGCTCTGCGCACAGGGCTGTGCGCGAAAGGGCGGGATCGAAGGGACAGACGGGTGCGCGGTCAAGGGACGGAGTGACCGGCTCATCGCGATAGTACGTGTTCATCACAATTGAAAGCTACGTTGCTTTCAGAAGTTCTGTCAATCAATCGATGCACATAAATGCAGGCAAAAGCCAATAAACTGATACGTTGACGCTGAAGCTGAATGCAATGAAACATTGCATTGTGTGGCGCTGAACGCAATAGTGGTGTCATGTCAGAAGGAAGGTTGACCCGGCAGGACCGCCAGCGCATCGCGACCGGCCTCGCCGAAGGCCGCTCCTACGCCGAGATCGCCAGGCGGCTGGACCGGCCGACCTCGACGATCAGCCGCGAGGTCGGCCGCAACGGCGGCCCCAGCGACTACCGCCCCGAGCGGGCACACCAGGCGACAGCGCGGCGGGCGCGGCGCGGCGCCCCGGCACGTTCACCCGAGGTCGAACCCCAGGACCGCAAGGTCTTCGAGGCGGAAGAGGGGGCCGTCGAGATGGCGGTCGGGATGGGCCTGCCAAAAATGGTGGCGCGCGTGCTCATCGGCCTGTGGCTGAGCGAGGACGGCAGGCTCACCGCGGCCGAGCTGTCGCGCGCGCTAAAAGTCAGTCCCGCCTCGATCTCCATGGCGGTGGGCTACCTGACCCAGCAGGGGCTGATCAGGCGCGAGCGTGATCCGCGGCGGCGGCGCGACATCTACGTGGTCGACGACGACGCCTGGTACCACTCGACGGTGATCAGCTCGCGGCAGACGCTCGCGGCGGCGGAGATCACGAAGGCGGCGGGGCAGACGCTCGGGCTCGACACGCCCGTAGGACGCCGCCTGGCCAGGGGTGGTGCGTTCCTAGAGCGGATCAGCCTGGACGTTCTGGCGTCGGCCGAACGCTGGCGCGACCTCCCGCCGTGATCAGACCGCTGGGATTGTGCCCCGAGTCCAGGAGCCAGATTCTGTATCAGAAGAGGGTGAACGTTGCCTGATGCGGCACTAGTCACAAGAACGCGGCTGAACCAGCCCAAGATCATAAGCAAGCACAACAGCCTGAACCCGATCACGCACACCCAGCTTGCGCAACACCGCCGACACATGCGTCTTCACCGTCGCCTCCGTCACCACCAGCTGAGCAGCGATCTCCGCATTGGAAGCCGCCCGCGCCACCAACCCGAACACCTCCGCCTCCCGCTCAGTCAACTCCGCCAACGCAGCAGACCGAACAGGCCTCTCAGGAAGAGACCGAGCGAAACGATCAAGCAAACGACGAGTAACCCTCGGCGCCAACAACGCCTCACCACGAGCAACAACCCGAATCGCATCGACCAAATCAGCCGGACGCACATCCTTGAGCAAGAAACCACTCGCCCCAGCACGCAACGCCGCATACAACGGCTCATCCACATCGAACGTCGTCAAAATAATCACCCGAGGCGCATCCTCACCCCCCACCAAACACCGCGTCGCAGCGATACCGTCCACACCCGGCATCCGCACATCCATCAGCACCACATCAGGACGGAAACGCCGCGCCAACCGCACCGCCTCCTCACCATCACCCGCCTCCGCGACAACCTCAAGATCCTCACGCGCCTCGATGATCATCCGGAAACCCGCACGAACCAACTCCTGATCATCAGCCACCAACACCCTGACCGTCACGACAACTCCTTCAGCGGCAACAACACCCGCACCACGAACCCACCCCCAGGACCAGGCCCCGCCTCCAGCGAACCCCCCAACAGCGCCGCACGCTCCCGCATACCAGCGATCCCCCGCCCACCGCCCCGGCCCACCAACCGGCCACCCCCACCCCAGCCGTCATCACGAACCTCCACCAGCAACCGCCCACCCCCCGCAGAAACCAACACCTCAGCCCTCCCAGCACCGGCATGACGCAGAACGTTCGTCAACGACTCCTGCACGATCCGATAAACCGACAACTCAACCGACGAAACAGCCCGCAAACCATCCAGCCCCTCACACCTGACCACCACATCCAAACCGGCGGCACCCATGACCCCCGCCAGCCGATCAAGATCCCCCAACCCCGGCTGCGGCTCACCCCCACCACCCTCAACCCCGGCCTGCCCCCCATCGACATCCACCGAACGCAGGAAATGCCGCAACTCCCCCAACGCCCGCCGCCCGCACGCCTCCAGCTCCCGCACCGCCTGCCTGGCCTTCACCGGACTGGAATCGAAGACATCATCAGCCGCGGCGGCCTGCACCACCATCACCGAAACGGTATGAGCGAGCACATCATGCAACTCCCTCGCGATGCGAGCACGCTCCTCAAGCACCGCCCGCCTCGCCTCGGCCTGCCGCCCAGCGTCACGAGCCCGCCCAAGCGCCCCCCAACTCCAGGCCAACAATGCCCCGCACGCCCACAACAGAGCCGGAACCCGCTGCCCACCCAGCAACGGCACCGCCGCGGTCAACACCAGCGCCCCCGCCAGCCCCCACAGCGAGACCCTCGCCGGACGCAACCACGCGAACGTGCAGACCGTAACCAACGCGACTCCAGGCCCCACAGCCGGATACAGCAGGTGAATACCGGCCCCCGCCACCAATGCGGCCGCGACAGCCGGCCCAGGCCGCTCCGCCATCCACCACATGGCCGCGGCCTGCACTGACACCAGCAGCATCGCCGGCCCCCGGCCCCACACCCCCACGGAGCCCTGCGGCGGCAACAGAAACACGACGGAGCCCAGCACCATCAGCGTGCCCGCCACCAACAGCATCCGCCTGCGCGGAGACAAACGCGCCTCGAAGTTATCCCGCACGGTCTTCGACGCTATCGCAGGCCGGCCACCTCGCAGCCTCTTCTGTCGTTGGCTTTTTGCTTTGTTCATGATCGTTTTCGAACCAGAGCCGACGCCTTTACAATGTAGATTAATACAAGGCGATAGGGTCTGCCGGATGAGCGTGCCAGCCGTACCAGAACCGCCCAGGACCGCCGTCGAGCCCGCACGCGACCCCTACCGGGTCTACCTCGATTCCCTGTCCAGCCCCGAGTCCCGCCGTGCCATGCGCGGCTGCCTGGACCGTCTGGCCGCCCTCGTCTCCGGCGACGAGGTCTCCTCCGGCGCGGGCCAGCCCTGGCACCTGCTGCGTTACGAGCACACCGTACGCATCCGCGCGCTGATGACCGAGCGCGGCTGGTCCCCCGCCTACGTCAACAAGCACCTGGTCGCACTGCGCAGGGTCCTGCGCGAGGCGTGGCGCCTGGGCCAGATGACCGCGGAGGAGTACCAGCGCGCCGCCGACCTGCCGACCGTCGAGCACACCCGGCTGCCCACCGGTCAACACGTCCCGCCCGAGGTCGTGGGCGCCGCGCTGGCCGCGTGCGACGGCGACGGCTCCCCCGCGGGGGTGCGTGACGCCGCCCTGCTCGCGGTGCTCTACTCGACCGGCTGCAGGCGCGCCGAGATCGCCGGCATGACCCTGGGCGACTACGACCCGGCCTCACGCTCCCTGCGGGTACGTGGCAAACGCGACAAGGAACGACTGGCCTACCTCACGGCGGAGGCCGTCGGCCGGATGGAACGCTGGCTGGCCGTACGAGGCCGCCCCGCGGGGGCACTGTTCTGCCCGATCAGCCGGTACGGCTCGCTCAGGGGCACCGAGACAGGGCCCGCAGCCATGACCGGCCAGGCCATCGCCGACGTCCTGGCCAAACGGCTGGCGCAGGCGGGAGCCGCACCCCGCACCCCGCACGACTTCCGGCGCACCTTCATCGGAGAGCTACTCGACGCGGGCGTTGACCTGGCCACGGCCCAGGCGCTCGTCGGCCACTCCTCCCCCGCGACCACGGCCCGCTACGACCGCCGCCCGGAACGGCGCCGCCGCGAGGCCGTCGACAGGATCCCCCTGCCTCCCGCCAAACCACTGTGACCCCGTCAGGGCGACGGCGTGACTCCCCGCCGCCGTCGCCAGGCGTCACGGCCGACGCGGTACAGGACGTGCGCGCGCAACGGATGCCCCTCAGGAACCAGGGGGTGCTCGAAGTCATCGGCCGGATCCCTCGTCATGCCCAGGCGTTCCATCACCGCGCGGGAACGCCGGTTGCCCACAGCCGTCAAGGAGACGATCTCCTGCCGGCCTGCCACGTCAAACCCGTGGTCGAGCGCCGCCGCGGCCGCCTCGCTCGCGTATCCGTGCCCCCAGGCCTGGCGGGCCAGGCGCCAGCCGATCTCGAGCGCCGGGGTGAAACGCGCCTCGAAGGTCTGCCAGGCCAGCCCGGCGAAGCCGATGAACTCCCCCGTGGCACGCAGCTCAAGCGCCCACAGCCCGTAACCGTGCTCGCCGAACGCCGACTCGATCCGGTCGACCATGGCGTCGGACCGCCCCCGGTCGAGCACGGCGGGGAAGTGCTCCATCACCTCGGGGTCGGCGTTCAGCGCCGCGAACGGCCCCCGATCGTCCTGCCGCCACCTGCGCAGGATCAGGCGCTCGGTCTCCACGAGGCTCTCTCCTGTCCGTCGGCGTGATCACGGGCCTCGCCCCGAGCATAGGGCGTCGGGACTCCGGAACGGAGACGATCACGCAGGAGCCTGACCGCGGCGAGCGGCCCGGCGCCGGACCCCACTGACACGCCGGGAGCCGGATGCGGAATAACCACCGGCCCGCGTCCGTTAGAGTGATCGTGCCGATGTGGTTTGTGTCCCCCGGGCCGCAAATTACCGCCTTCACGGAATACCGTTCGGCTGGAGCCGTGTTGTGCCTCTCGCCGAGGAGGCGACCGCCACATCGGCACCTAAACACTCCGCCCCGCGGGAGCTCAGGCCCCGCGGGGCGTTTCGTTTTTTGAGGTTTCGCCCTGAAAGAAGCCCCTGGCTTTGGAGAAGGGCTACAAACATGAAGGCACCGCTTGTGCGGGTGCGCACACCTGCAGGCCACCGGGCCACCACCTAGTGTGGTGAACCCATCTCACGAGGAGAGCCCGTGCTCTATCGCCTGACCAAGATCGTCAGCGCCCCTTTCCTGCATCTGCTGTGGCCGACCAGGGTCACCGGAGCCGAACACGTGCCGGGCTCGGGACCGGCCATCCTGGCCTCCAACCATCTGTCCGTCCTGGACTCCACCTTCCTGCCGCTGGTGCTCCCCCGCCAGGTGCGCTTCGTCGCCAAGGCGGAGTACTTCACCGGCAACCCCGTCACCGCGGCCTGGATGCGGGCCACGGGACAGGTCCCCATCGACCGGCAGAGCCCGACCGCCGCGCAGGACATGCTGGACGCCGCCGCGCAGGTGCTCAAGGACGGCGAGCTGTTCGGCATCTACCCCGAGGGCACCCGCTCCCCCGACGGGCGCCTCTACCGGGGCAAGATCGGAGTCGCCTGGCTGGCCCTGGCGACCGGGGCCCCGGTCGTCCCGGTGGCGATGAGCGGCACGGACGCGGTGCTGCCGATCGGCTCCTCCGTGCCCAGGCTCGGCAAGGTCGGGATCCGGATCGGCAAGCCCCTGACGTTCACCGGCTCGCACACCGACGCCCGCGACCGCCGCCGGGTGACCGACGAGATCATGGACGCGATCCAGGCCCTGTCCGGGCAGGAGCGCGCACCAGGCTATGCCCCCAGCCGCAGTAAGGACAACTGACTATTCGGTGTCACATTTCAGGCTGATCACGCTAGGCTGCGATCCTTGAGGCACGGAGAACTGGGGGTAATCAGGTGCCGCGTGGCAAGACGATCGCGATCACATCGACAGCCGTCGTGCTGGTCGCCGGGGCGGCGGGCGCGGGGGCCTGGTGGTTCCTGCACACCAGGGGCACTCCCCAGGAGACCGCCCAGCGGTTCGCCGCCGCCTGGCAGGCGGGCGACCTGACCGCCATGCGCGCCGAGCTGGGCACGGGGCAGGGCGCGGCCGACCCGGCGTTCGCCAAGACCTACGAGGACATGCGCAAGAACCTTGCGGTCGAGGCGACCTCGGTGCGCCTCGACTCGGTGCGCGAGACCGGCGACGGAACCGGCCAGGCCAAATACACCACCACCCTGAAGCTGCGCGACATCGGCGAATGGCATTACTCCGGCACCTTGGACCTGGCGGTCGTCGAACACTACTGGCGGGTCAAATGGTCGCCCTCCGCGGTGCATCCCGCCCTGACCGCCGGTGGCGCGTTCGCGCTGAAGACCCAGTGGCCGCGGCGGGCGCAGATCACCGCGGCCGGCGACGAGCCCATCGACGGCGGCGACGTCGGCGGCTCGGTCCAGCAGCTCGCCGGCTACCTCGACAAGGCCACGGCCAAGGATGTGAAATCCCTCGGCGCCCCCTACAAGGTAGGCGACGCGATCGGCAGGGGCGGGCTGCAGGAGACCTTCCAGCAGCGCCTCGCGGGCACGCCCGCCACCGAGATCCAGCTCGTGGGTCCCGACAAAACCGTCAAGTCTCTCGGCAAGATCGAGGGCAAGGACGGCGAGGGCGTGAAGACCAGCCTCGACCTGCGGATCCAGCGCGCCGCCGCCGACGCGGTCCGTGACCTGAAGCAGACCGCCTCCCTGGTGGCCATCAAACCCTCCTCCGGCGAGATCCTCGCCGTGGTCAACAACCAGGGCGGCTTCAACCGCGCTCTGGACGGCAACTACCCTCCCGGCTCGACCTTCAAAGCGATCACCGCCGTCGGGCTGCTGGCCGGTGGGATGACCCCCGGAGAACAGGTCACCTGCCCCAAGGACGTCACCATCGGCGGCCTGCCCATCCGCAACTCCCACCACGCGGGCTACGGGTCGGTCTCCTTCTCCGACGCCTTCGCCTACTCCTGCAACACCACCTTCGCCCCGCTGGCCCAGGACCGCCTCGGCGCCGACAAGCTGAGCCACGCCGCGGAGCTGTTCGGCTTCAACAAGCCGCTCGACATCGGCGTCCCGGCGACCAAGGGAAGCTTCCCCAAGGCACAGAGCGATGCCGAGCTCGCCGCCGAATCCTTCGGGCAGGGCCGGATCACCGCCAGCCCGCTGATGATGGCCTCGGTCGCCGCCGCGCTGGCCGACGGCACCTGGCGCCCCCCGACACTGGTGCCCGCCATCGAGCAGAAGTCCGAACCGCAGGAGCTCCCCTCCGGCGTCACCCCCAAGATCCACCAGATGATGTCCGCGGTGGTCACCAAGGGCACCGCCAAGGACGCGGGCCTGCCGTCCGGCACGCGCGGCAAGACCGGCACCGCCGAGTTCGGCGCACAGGACAACCTCAAAACCCACGCCTGGTTCATGGGTTTCCGAGGGGACCTCGCCTTCGCGGTGATCGTCGAAGAGGGCACGGGAGGCGGCGCGGTCGCCGCCCCGGTGGCCGCGACCTTCCTGCGCGCCCTGGGCTGACCTTCCGCGGCGAAACGGGCGGCGCCCGCTCCTCAGAGCGGAAGCGCGGCGGCCGCCTCGTGACGTAACACCAGGACGAGCAGCATGGCGATCAGGGTCGCGATCAGCATCCAGCTGATCATGATGATGATCGTCGCCCTGCGCGGGCTCCCGACCAGGCTCCTGTCTCCCCGCACCCGGCGTTTGCGCCGGCCCCGCTCCTTGCGCTGGACACGCTCGTTGAACGACTCCAGTCTCGCTGCCAGCCGCGGGTCCTCATCGGTGAGGTGACGCTCGATCTGCAGCAGCATTCGCTCCTCGTCTTGCGACCAGGCCATGCCGTACCTCCCCGGGACGCAAGGCGTGTGCCGATTTCCTGCCCAATCATAAAGATCGTTATCCATTTCCATGGTGGCGATTTACCGCTTCTTTCCCAGCAGGCCATCTGGGCGGCCACACGACCCCGGAAAGGGGCCTCTACCTGCGGCGTCCCTCCGCTGCCCGGTTCGGGGCGATCTTCCCGAACCGGGCAGCGGAGGGAGGGCGGGACCGGCGGGCCCGCACCCGCCACAGGCGTGAAATCATGATCGGAAGACCGGGACGAGCCAACGGTCAATCGATCACGGAGTGAGCACGATGTCCGCCTACCTGCGATTCCCGACGATCTTCGGCGACACGGTCGTCTTCGCCGCCGAGGACGATCTGTGGATGGTGCCCGCCACCGGCGGACGGGCCTTCCGGCTGACCGCCGGGGTGGCGGAGGCGGCCTACCCCCGCTTTTCTCCGCACGGCGACCGGCTGGCCTTCGTCGGGCGGGAGGAGGGCCCGGAGGAGGTCTACGTGATGCCCGCCGACGGCGGGGCGACCCGGCGGGTCACCTATCACGGAGCCCGCTCGACCGTCACCGGCTGGGACCCCGAGGGCGCCATCCTGTACGCCAGCGACGAGTCACAGCCCTTCGACGGCCACAGATGGCTGCACCGGGTCACGCCGGACGGCGTCCCCGAGCGCCTGCCGTACGGCCCGGCCAACTCCATCTCCTACGGCCCGCAGATCGTGCTGGGCCGCAACACCGCGGACCCGGCCCGCTGGAAGCGATACCGGGGCGGCACCGCGGGCGATCTGTGGATCGGCACCGAACGATTCAGGCGGCTCATCACGCTGCCCGGCAATCTGGCCTCTCCCTGCTGGGTCGACGACCGCGTCTACTTCATCTCCGACCACGAGGGCGTCGGCAATGTCTACTCCTGCACCGCCGACGGCGGCGACCTGCGCAGGCACTCCGACCACGGCGACTACTACGCCCGCAACCTGTCGGGAGACGGCGACAGGCTGGTCTACCACGCAGGAGCCGAGCTCTACCTGGTCGAGAACGGCGAGTCGCACCACGTCGAGGTGCGCCTGCACAGCTCCCGCACCCAGCGCAACCGCCGTTTCGCCCCGGCGGAGGACTTCCTCGACAGCGCGACCCTCAGCCCCGACGGCACGGGCCTGGCCGTCACCACCCGCGGCAAGGCCTTCTCTTTCGCCGCCTGGGAGGGGCCCGCACGCCAGCACGGCGCCCTGTACGGCGTCCGCTACCGGCTGCTCACCTGGCTGAACGACGGTGACCGGCTCATCGCGGCGGCCAGCGACGACGGTGACCGGGAGGTGCTGGTGCTGCTCACCGCTGACGGCAGCGCCGAACCGGTACGGCTCGACCACCTCGACACCGGGCGGGTCACCGCCTTGGAGGTCTCCCCCAAGGGCGACCGGGTCGCCGTCGCCAACCACCGCAACGAACTGATCATGATCGACCTGCCCGGGGACGAGGCGGCCCTCGCCAGGGGAACCGTGATCGACAGCAGCAGGTTCGGCGGCATCGAGGACCCCGCCTGGTCGCCAGACGGCCGCTGGCTCGCCTACGCCTGCCACGACACCGCACAGACCATGGCCGTCAAACTGTGCCGCGCCGAGACCGGCGAGACGTTCTTCGCCACCCGCCCCGTGCTGTGGGACTCCAGCCCCTGCTTCGACCCCGGTGGCGACTACCTCTATTTCATCGGCCAGCGCGTCTTCAACCCGGTCTACGACGAGCTCCAGTTCGCCCTGGGCTTCCCCCTCGGCTCACGCCCCTACGCCATCGGGCTGCGCGCGGACGTCGGCTCGCCGTTCGTCCCCGAGCCCCGCTCCCTCGAGGACGAGGACGAGGACAAGAGCTCCGAGAAGGGCGGCGACGAGGACGAGGAGCAGCTCGAGATCGTCATCGACCTCGACGGCATCGAGAACCGCGTCGTCACCTTCCCCGTCCCCGAGGGACGCTACGACCGCATAGCCGGCATCAAAGGCAAAGCCATCTACCTGGCCTTCCCCGTCGAAGGCAGCCTCGGTGACGACTACGCCGACTCCTCCGACGGCACGCTGCACGTCTACGACTTCGCCACGCAGAAACAGGAGACACTGGTCGGCGATGTCTCGGAGTTCCAGCTCGGCCGGGACGGCCTCACCCTGCTCTACCAGTCCGGCAAACGCCTGCGCATGATCAAGGCCGGAGAGACGCCGGAGGAGGACGAGACGCCGAGCCGTGCCAGTGGATGGATCGACCTGTCACGGGTCAAGGTCTCCATCCGTCCCGAGGCAGAATGGCGGCAGATGTTCCGCGAGGCCTGGCGGCTGCAGCGCGAGAACTTCTGGGCACAGGACATGGCGGGCATCGACTGGGACGGCGTCTACGAGCGCTATCTGCCGCTGGTCGACCGGATCACCACCCGGGGAGAGTTCTCCGACCTGCTGTGGGAGGTGCTCGGCGAGCTGGGCACCTCCCACGCCTACGAGAGCGGAGGCGCCTACCGCTCCCGCCCCCACTACCGGCAGGGCAAGCTCGGCGTCGACTGGTCCTACGAGGACGGCCGTTACCGGATCGCCGCGATCGTTGGCGGTGACCGCTGGGACCCCGAGGCGACCTCACCGCTCAACCGCCTCGGGGTGGACGTACGGCCAGGCGACACGGTAATCGCCGTCAACGGCCAGCCCGTCGGCCCGTCGGCGAGCCCGGACGAACGATTGGTCAACCAGGCCGACCAGGAGGTCCAGCTCACCGTCATGCGCGACGGTGACAAACGGACCGTCACCGTCAGGGCCATCGGCGACGAGCAGCCGGGCCGCTACCGCGACTGGGTCGAGGCCAACCGGGCCCGCTGCCACGAACGCAGCGGAGGCAGGATCGGCTACCTGCACATCCCCGATATGAACCCCGAAGGTTATGCGGAGTTCCACCGTGGCTTCCTCACCGAGTACGACCGCGAGGGCCTGGTCGTCGACGTGCGTTTCAACGGCGGCGGCCACGTGTCCGCACTCCTGCTGGAGAAGCTCGCCCGCCGCCGCCTCGGCTACAACTTCCCCCGCTGGAGCGTGCCCGAGCCCTACCCCGACGAGTCCCCGCGCGGCCCGATGGTCGCCATCACCAACGAGTGGGCGGGCTCCGACGGCGACATCTTCAGCCACACCTTCAAGCTGCTCGGGCTCGGCCCGCTGATCGGCAAGCGCACCTGGGGCGGAGTGATCGGCATCTGGCCCAGGCACCAGCTGGCCGACGGCACGGTCACCACTCAGCCCGAGTTCTCCTTCGCCTTCGACGACGTGGGCTGGCGGATCGAGAACTACGGCACCGACCCCGACATCGAGGTGGACATCACCCCGCAGGACTATGCGCGGGGCGTGGACACCCAGCTCGACAAGGCCATCGAGGTCGCCATGGAACGCCTCGTCATGTACCCCCCGCACACGCCCGACCCCGCCGACCGTCCCCGGTTCACGGTCCCCCGCCTGCCCCCACGCTGACAGGGATGTTGGCGGTAGCGGAACTGATGTAGTAGCGGAACGGAAAGTCACGGCAGGGAGGTAGATCCCGTGGCTCGGTGAACAATTTCGCGCTACCTGAACAGCATCGGCCGCGTGGTGTCCAACCTTGATCATTCATGGGGTGGGCATGTAGTTACCTGGGGTGCCGAGAAGACGTCAGGCATGTAAGGCAAGCGCGTTCCCGACGAACATGCCTGACAAGTTATCTGGGGTTGTCAGGCATGCTCGAATCCGAGCCGGCCGCGCTGGAGAAGTCAGTCCAGCGCGGCCGCCTTGCGCAGCAGCACTGAGCGTTCGCGCTGGTTGGCGCACAGCCGGGCGGCCAGCTCCAGCTCGGCGCGCGCCTCAGGTCGCCGGCCGAGGCGGGCCAGCAACTCCCCGCGTACGGTCGGAACCAGATGCGAACCGGGGAGCCGGTCCGAGGCGATCAGCTCGTCCACGATGGCCAGGGCCTGCGCCGGACCCGAGGCCATGGCCACGGCGACGGCCCGGTTGAGCTCGACCACCGGCGAGGGCGCGACCCGGCCGAGCGCCTCATAGAGCAGCACGATCCGGTCCCAGTCGGTCGCCTCGACCGAGGGCGCCGACGCGTGGACGGCGGCGATCGCGGCCTGCAGGCCGTAGGGGCCGAGACCGCGGGTCGATGCCCTGGCCAGCGCGGCCAGCCCCCGGCGGATCGCCGAGAAGTCCCACAGCCGCCGGTCCTGGTCCTCGAGCAGGATCGGCGTGCCGCCCGGGCCGGTCCGGGCCGGGAAGCGCGCGGCCGTCAGCTCGCACAACGCGAGCAGGCCGTGCACCTCTGGCTCGTCAGGCTGCAGCGCGGCCAGCGTGCGGGCCAGCCGGATCGCCTCGTACGCGACGTCGGGGCGCAGCAGCCGGTCGCCCGACGTGGCCGTCGCCCCCTCGGTGAAGATCACATAGAGGACGCTGAGAACACCGCCCAGCCGTTCCCGGCGCTTACTGGCCGGCGGCAGCTCGAACGGCACCCCGGCTGCCGCGATCGTCTTCTTGCCCCGGGTGATGCGGGCCTGCACGGTCGGCACGGGTACCAGGAACGCGCGGGCGATCTCCTCGCTGGACAGGCCACCGACCACGCGCAGGGTCAGCGCCACCCGGGCCTCACGGGAGAGCACCGGGTGGCAGCTGACGAACATCAGCGCCAGGACGTCGTCGTCGATCTTGTCGGGGTCGATTTCTTGATCGACCGCGGGGTCAGCCGCCAGCAGGGCGTATCGGTCCTGGAGGGCGGTCCGGCGGCGGATCGCGTCGATCGCCCGCCGCCGGGCCGTGGCCATCAGCCAGCCGGCCGGATTGGCCGGAGAGGCATGCGACCACGACACCAGCGCCTCAGCCACCGCCTCCTGGGCCGCGTCCTCGGCCAGCCCGAAATCGCCGGTGAACCGGGTCAGCGCGGCGATGATCCGGGCCGACTCGATCCGCCAGACGGCCTCGACGTCGGCCCTACCCATCAGATCTGGCCGTTGCTCTCGCTGCCCTGCGGCACCTCGTCGGCCTCGGCCACCCGCCGGACCTCGATCTTGGACCCGCGGACCGCCGGGACCCGCTTGGCCCACTCGACCGCCTCCTGTTTCGTGGCGACATCGAGCATGAAGTAGCCACCGAACAGTTCCCTGGTCTCGCCGTACGGCCCGTCCGTGACCATCGGCGCCTCGCCGCTGAAGTCGACCACGACGCCCCGGCCCGGATCGTCCAGCCCTTCGGCTGCGACGAGAACCTCGGCCTTCATCATGTCCTCGATGAACTGGCGGGTTGTGGCCATCATCTCGTCGATGTTGGCCATCATGGCCGCGTTCGTCTCATCGGTGCCTCGCATGATCAGCAGGTATTTCGACATCGTGTTCTCCTCGTCCGGCGGGGCCGTCCCTCGGCCCTCGCGCCTACACGTCGAACGAGCGGCCCGCTGATCGACACGGCCCCGGAGAAATCTTTCGCCGCGACGCAGCCGATCCTGTCAGATCGGCCCCTGAGCGATGGTTGACGCGGACGCCCTGATGATGATGCTGGTCAGCTCAGTAGCGCTATTGACCAGGATGCCCTCGCACGACGGATCCAGGGAAACTCAAGTGGCTGGTGGACGACCCAATGCTGGCACGGTCGCGCAGGCCGGGGGCGGCGGGAACGCCGGGAGGTCGCCGCCGAGGCGCTACTGAACGGCCAACAGCAGCCGGACCGCCGGCGGAAGCGGCATGCGGACGGGGTCGGCACGGAACGACTGGATCATCAGGGCTGCGAAACGGCGCGACGCCGCCGCTCGCTGCTCAAGTGACTCGGCGCGGATGCCCTCGTTCGCCATCATCGCCAAGATGAAGTCCTCCAGGACGAAGTCCGCCCGCAGGCCTCCCGCCTCCTTAGCACGCCGGATGAGTTGGAGCAGTAGCCGGATCGTACGGTCGCGGTCCGCGGTGAAGTACGGCAGCCGTGAGGTGAACGCGCCAGACAGACCCCGGTCGAGGGCGTGCGCCTCCATGAGCTTCTCGATCACCAGGCAGAACCCGCGCCACGGGTCGGCCTCCGCCAGCCCCTCCTCGACGACCGCCGAGCACATGGCCATCGGCTCGGCGAAGACCTCGCTGAGCAGCGCTTCCTTGGTTGGGAAGTGCCGGTAGACGGTGGCCGCACCAACCTGCGCGCGCCGTGCGATCTCCCGGATCGGCACATGAAGGCCCTCAGTGGCGAAGGCCTTGCGGGCGACCGCGAGGATACGCGCGCGGTTGTCGCGGGCGTCCGAGCGCAGCTTCTGACTCACTTCGGCCGTCACCGCTCTCACTTTAATCAAACGGACGGGGTGTTCCGTTACGGTGCGGCACATGAGAGCTGTTCAGTTTTCCGAGTACGGCCCGGCCGGCGTGGTGCATGTCGCCGAGGTCGAAGAGCCGCATGCCGGGCCGGGGACGATCCGCATCACCGTACGGGCGTCCGGATTATCGACAGGAGAGACGTTCATCCGCTCAGGGAAGATGCGTGACCTGGTGCCCGTGACGTTCCCGTACCGGACCGGGTTCGACGCTGCCGGCGTGGTGGACGAGGTCGGCGACGGTGTCACGGATGTTGGGGTCGGCGACGAGCTGTTCGGCATGACCGCGACGACCGCGCGCGGCGCCAACGCCGATCACGCGGTCCTGGTCGCCTGGGCGCCGAAACCGGCCGCGTGGAGCTGGGAGGAGGCCGGTGGTGCCGCGGGCAGCGTCGAGACGGCCACCCGGGTGCTCGACCGACTCTCGGTCGACGCCGGACACACCGTGCTGGTGCAGGGCGCGGCAGGCGGGGTGGGCTCAGTCGCCGTGCAGCTCGCGGTCGCCCGTGGCGCCACCGTCATCGGTACGGCCGGGGAGCACAACCACGACTTCCTGCGCTCGCTCGGCGTGGAGCCGACGACGTATGGGGCGGGCCTGGTCGAAGGGGTCCGCACGCTGGCACCGGACGGGGTGGACGCGGTGTTCGACTGCGCAGGAGGGGCACTGCCCGACCTGATCGCCATCGCCGGGAACCCGGCGCGCGTGGTGACCATCGCTCCCGACCTCATCGCGGCGGCCCTCGGCGTGCACCTGTCGCACGGCGTGCCGACCGCCGACACGGCGACGGCCGTTGGAACCGCCGACCCGCTGGCGGTGCACGGCCTCGGCATCGCGGTCGAGCTCGCCGGGCAGGGCCGGCTGCGGGTGCCGGTCGCGGCGGCGTTCCCACTCACCGAGGCTGCGGCCGCGCACAAGCTGAGCGAGAGCCGTCACGCCCACGGGAAGATCGTGCTGGTGAACTGACCGGCCCCACCAACCTGTCCACATGCAGCGCGGGTGTCCCGTGTCATGGGTGAGCTCGTTGGAGCTTGGTTCATCGAGCAGTGGGGGGCGCGTTCGGCGGCCACCGTCAACGCCCGGTTGAACGCGCTGGCTTCGGCGAGTGGGTGGTGACGGGCCGCAGGTGCTGTCGAGCCCATTCCTCGAAGCTGGTGAGCGAAAGGCCGAGGTCCCTGGCGTACTGCGGGCGGGCCGGCTGGCCGGCTATGTTCATCCACTCGTGTGAGGCGCCCATCGGCGGCATTCCGGCGGCGAGTGCCTGCTCCTCGGTCATGTCCGGCGCGGACAGGTGCGCGCCCAGCGCACGGGAGAGAACCTCGGCGACCTCCGTCATCGGCAGATAGTCACTCGCCAGTTCCAGCTCGACCCCGTGGAACCGCTCCGGCTCGGCGATGGCCGCGGCGGCTGCCCTGCCGATGTCGTCCACCGCGGCGAGGGACAGCCGGGTGTCCGGCTTCACGACGCTCACCAGACCGCCTTCAACGCCCCGCGGGAACAGGAAAGCCATGGACGGCAGGAAGTTCTCCATGAAGAAACCCGGCTTGAGGATCGTCCAGTGGGAGAAGCCAGCCGCGCGAACCCGGTCCTGGATCGTGCTCTTGGCTCCCAGGCTGTCATCCAAGGAGCCCCAGCGGCCTGCGATCCAGCCAGGAGCCTCGGTGTGCTGACCGGCGCCACTGGTGGAGGTGTGTACGAACTGCGGCACTCCCGCAGCCTTCGCGCCCTCGATGAGGTTGACGGCCTGGGCCACCTCTCCGTCGAAATCGAAACCTTTGGCGGCCAGGGCGGGCATTTGAACAGAGAAGACGGCGCGGACGCCCTTGGCGGCCCGCACCACCGAATCGCGATCGTGGAGATCACCGGTGACCAGATCGGCGCCTAGCGCCTCGACGGCCTTGGCTCGCTCGGTGTTGGGGTAACGCACCAGAGCGCGTACGGGAACGCCTGCAGCGAGCAGGGCACGGGCAGTGGCGCCGCCCTGCCTGCCGGTGGCGCCGGTGACCAGGACGGGTGCGGAATCTGCAGGCATGGTGCTCCTCAAGGCATTAAACGGCGGGGGCCGCCGTTTTCTGTGCGATACGATATGGCGGGCCCCGCCACTTAGCAACCCTGGAGATGACGCCCATGCCCGACCGCCAGCGCGCGGACGCCCGGCGCAACTACGCGCGCATCCTCGCCGTAGCTGAGGAGGAGGTCGCCGCGTACGGGGCCGACGCCTCCCTGGAACAGATCGCCCGCATCGCGGGGGTCGGCTCGGCCACCGTACGCCGCCACTTCCCGACCCGCCGGGCGCTGCTGGAGGCGGTCTCCCATCAACGGATCGAGGCCCTGGCCACCCGCGCCCGCGAGCTAACAGGCAACGGCGACAGCCGTGACGCGCTCCTGGAATGGCTCAGCGACGTCGTCGCCTACTGCGTCGCGGCCCGAGGGCTGGCGGCGGCACTGGCCTACGACGGGGCCGAACCCGACCCCGTGCACGAGAACACCTGCTCGGCGATGATGACAGAGGCGGGAAACCCCCTGCTGCAGCGCGCCATGCAGGACGAGGCGGTGGCAAAAGGCGTCACCGTCGCCGACCTGATCGCGCTGATCGTCGGCGTCGTCCTCGCGACGGAGCACCACCCCGACCCGGCCGCCCGCGCGGACCGGCTGTTCCGGCTGGCCGTGGCGGGCCTGAGCCCGCGGGGCTGAGAAGCCTGAAGGGTGCACCCGTGCCTCATGATCGACGAGACAGGACAACTGCGACTCTGGCGTCCACTTGAACTCCGTACCTCATGGTGTCCTGTGACAATTGACCTTTTCTTTGTCAGCGAATCTTGCTCATAGCGCTGGTTCTGTCACTACGGCTTGCCCTTGTCTTAATCGTTTCGGGCCGGATGGTGGCCTGCGGCCGGCGCTGCTGTCGAGCAAGTGGGAAAAAACTCATGGTGGACAAGATTGTTAAGGACAAAGTGCTGTGTTACATCTTTCGTGACGGACGGTTGCTGGTCTTCCGACACACCGACTTCAGCTACGAGGAGGTCGGAATTCAAGTCCCTGCTGGAGGCATCCGGCCAGAGGAGGCACCAGAAGACGCCGCCCTTCGCGAGGCACAGGAGGAAACAGGTTTCACCCAATTCAGGATCGTCCGGAAGCTGGGTGAGGTCACCTACGACATCAGCCCCTACCGCTTCGAGATCCAGCACCGCCACGTCTTCCAGCTGGAGCTCACCGAGCCCACCCCAGAGCGATGGGCCAACCAGGAACTCCACGATGGCGAACAGGCCCCCACCAACTTCGAGTGCTTCTGGATCCCACTGGAAGCCGCTCATGTTCTCCAATCCGGCCAAGGCGCGCCACTCGGGACGCTGCTCGACTGACCACATGCGACTACCATCCGAATCGCCAAACTCGCGACCGAGCAAGGTCCAATGGCGGAGCCTGCCCTGTCCAACAGACACATGCCCACCCCTCACGGGCGCGCTTCGCCACTTGAAATTCCTCATCCCAGGTCACAGCCCTGGCCCCGAAGACGATCCCCTGACGTAGGACACATGGAGTTCAGGCGACTACCCCCTTTCGTTCCCGGCGCCCGCACCGCGCCCTGACCCGGGAAAGTCCATCAGGACGTCCGTGCGCCGATCGGCACCCGGTCAGTGGATAACTGACATTCTCCGCTGAGAACAGCGAGAATCTCAATTGAAAAGCCCGGCCTCTTGGCAGAGAGACCGAGCGTCCTCAGTGCTTGACCAGGCCTGCACGGCTTCAGAAACACTGAATGCGACACCTTCAGGGTAGCGAGAAGCTTCGAGGTTTTCGCCTCTGCGGGCCCGGCTGTCGTTCCGCCAACCCGCTCGGAGGAATTCATGAGCAACTTCACCCTGTCTGTCCAGGTTCCCGGTGAGTGGGGCCGACATGTACAGACCATCGTCATCACCGTCGTGATTGTGATCCTGGCCGCCCTTGGCACGGAGATCAACCTGCCGGTTAGCCCCTGACTATGACCCCGGTGAGTCACCGGTAGAGGAGCCGCCCAGGTCTCCCACGCTGACGGGTTCGCTGGGCGGTCCCTGATCGAATACAAACTTTCTCTACGTCTTGAGGTCGTGGTCATATTCCGACGAGACTTCTCGATAAGCGCTGAGCCACAGGTCAGCTGAGTGCTGGGGATTTGTCCAGGCCCGCACGCTGCGGCCGATCAGGTTCTGCGCGAGATGACCATGATGTATTCGCAGGGAGCATTCGTTCGGTTGGCGAAGCCGTGGTCCGCGTCGGCCTGGAAGAACAGGGAGTCGCCGGTGTTCAGCGTCTCGCTGATCCCGCCGATCGCGACGGTGAGGGTGCCCTCGAGCACCACGAGTTGTTTCTCCATACCGGGGTGCCGTTAAGGCACGTGTGCCGCAAACGAGAGAGAAGGCGCAGGTCAGCGGCTTGTCTCAAGGAGTTGCGGCAGGGCCGATGAGTCGATGCCTCTACGAGAGGCATGCCTTCCTGCTCCGATGTGAGAGCGCCGCAGGACTGGTACGCCGGTTGGCAGATGCGACGGGTCGGGCCGAGGATGCCGCCGACCTTGCCCGAATACCCCACGTCGACACCGGTCAGCGATATCCACCGGGATCCTCATCCCAGAGAGGAAGATCATTATCGGCGTCAACGGCTGTTCCTCGGCTCCCCGATGCTGTCCTTCCGGCGTTGTCGGTGGCGTTAACGCTACGGCGGTCAGGAGGCCCGCGCCAGGACGAAGGGGTGCGTCCGCGGGCGCGTTTGAACGCCACGCTGAACGCGAACGGGTCCCGGTAACCGACCTGGCGGGCCACGGTGGCGACGCTCTGCCGGGTGTCGCGGAGCAGGTCTGCGGCGAGGGTCATGCGCCAGTCAGTGAGATAGCCGAGGGGCGGCTGACCGACCAGGGCGGTGAAGCGCTGGGCGAAAGCAGCGCGGGACATGCCGACCTTGGTGGCCAGCGCGGCGACCGTCCAGCGGTGGGCGGGATCCCCGTGCAGGAGACGCAGTGCCTCGCCGATCGCCGGGTCGGTCAGCGCTCGGTACCAGGCAGGCAGCGCTGCCTCCGGCCTGGTGCACCAGGCCCGCAATGCGATCACGAGGACGAGATCCAGAAGCCGGGCGAGGATGGCGTCTTGGCCCGGCTCGTCGCGGGCGGCCTCGGCGGAAAGCAGGTCGAGGGCCGTGCGGGTGCGCGGTCCCGCGGGCACGACCGCGAGCGGCGGGAGCAGGTCCAGGAGCCGGGAGGCCACGTCGCCGTGGAGGTCGTACACGCCGCGGAGCATGACGGTGGCGCCGGGCCGCCCACTGCCGTACGTGCGAGGCGCCGACACTGGGTAGGAGCCGGCCGGTGCGCCGGTGGGGAGGTACTTACGCCCGTCACGGATGACGAACTGAGGTGGGGTCGCGGGGGTGTCAGCGATCGTGTATCCGCCGGGGGCGGTGATGAGGGCGATGTCACCCGCGGCGAGGCGCGTGGGAGCGAAGCCGCCGAGCCGGATCGAGGCCTGACCGCCGAGCGTGGCCGCGACCGCGAGCGGGGGCGCATCGGCGTACGTCATCGCCCACGGCGGATGTTGGATGAGCTGCCTGACGAGGGCGTTCTGCGCGCGGGCGCGGTGCAGCAGGTCGGTCAGGACGTCCACACGCCGACTGTAGACGATGGCAAAGGTATTTCAGATCTTCTCCCATGGATCGTCTTGACGCCTGTGGGGTTGGGTGAAGGGCATGACGAAATCCATCGCAGTGTTCGGAACCGGTCCAGGTGTCGGTCAGGCGGTCGCCCGCCGGTACGGCAAGGAGGGATACGAGGTCGTCCTGGTCGCCCGCCGCCAGGGACCTCTGGACGCGCTCGCCGAGAACCTGTCCACCGACGGCGTTTCTGCCCATGTGATCACCGGCGACCTCGACCGGAGTGGCGACGTTCCGGCGCTCGCCGAGCGGATCCGCGCGAGGGTCGGCGACCCCACGGCCTTCTACTACGGCCCGGTGCCCACGGATTTGGCGTTTGTTCCCGCCGTCGGCCTCACCCCTGAGCGGCTTCAGGAGCGGATGCCGATCTCGCTGTACACACTCCTGGGCCTGGTCGGGGAGTTCCTGCCGGCCATGGTCGAGCGGGGCGACGGGGCCATACTCACCGCGCAGGGGGCGGCCGCCGTACGGGGGCGGCCGAGCATGAGCGGCTGGCCCGTGATCCTGGCCGCGCAGCGGAACTACCTTCAGTCGCTCGCGGCCGAGGTCGCGGGCCAGGGTGTCTACGTCGGCATGCTCTACATCGGCGCCCGCATCATGGGCACCCCCTTCGAAGCAGATTACGAGCGGCGCCGGGCGCAGGGCGAACCCGTGCCTGACATGGCCGCCGCCGACTCCGCCGAGCTGGCCGACATTCTCTGGAACATGCATGCCAGACGGAGTCGGCATGAAAGCATCTTCCCTGCCGGACTCTGGACGAATGACACCGAACCTCGCCTTGGTCGTCACGGGTAGTTGTGGCCGAGCAGGCGTGCGATTACTACCGGGACCCCAGGGTTCGGCAGCCTGTCCCGGGTCGGCATCGGGGACCGGGTTGACGGGGCGATCGGAGTCAGGGCGGTGACCTGGGACGATGCGGTTTCGGTGACCGAACAGAGTTCATGTTCTGTCCGGTGTGCCGACTGTCGCTTTCGTTACCCAGAGCTGCTTTGGGGCTCATCGCACGGACCCGGGTGGAGGGCCTACTACGGCCATCGCGAACGTCCGGAGCTACCAGCAGTACAACCGTGACCACGCACGTCTCCGTACGCCAGGCGAACCGCCGTCGTCAGTCGTCGAAGAGGATCACTCCCTCACCTTTCGTCTCCGCGTCCCCGAAGAAGCGGGCGAGTTCCTCATAGGACGACTTGTCGTAGTCCTTGCGCCGCCCCCGGTCCGGCACCAGGGCCACACCCGCCGCAGCCATCTCCTCCGGATCAGCTCTGGCGACGAGTGCGTCGAACGGATGCCGCCTCAGAACCGCTGCGATCACCGCCACGTCGGCGGGAGCCATGCGGAACGGCTCGAACGGCACGTCGCCGAACTCTGACAGCAGCCATGGCTCGACGTCGTCGGGCTGTGAGATGAATTCCTCGCTGCTCTGCAGTCGAATCGGTTTCCCCGCGCCCTCGAGCAGGAACTCGAACAGGTCGAGGGACTTCGTCGGTACGGAGATTCCGGCGTCCCCCCAGGCCCCTTCCTGCCACCACTCGGCCAGCGCGTACCAGTCATTGGTGTATCGGGTCAGTTGGTCATGAGAGAGGTTGGCGTACCGCAGTGCACTCATGATCCACAAACTAGGAGAACACTCGGCTACTGGCCAACCCGCTCGCCTCGCTCGAGGACATCGAGGACCTGGACGTTCGGGAGCGAAGGACTCACCGAGCGAACCCGCGTGTTTATCAGCTACCTGGCGGCTGGGACACGTTCGGGAGTGGAGGGCCGGCCCGGCCTGCTGGACCCACGCGGCGGACACCCCATGCGCGAATGGGTCCAGCTCACCCCCACCGACGAGGCCACCTGCCTCGCCTGCCTCACCGAAGCCCGCGAATTCGTCAGCGGCCGGTAGAACACCGTCGGCACCTACCCCACCACGATCCCGCGAGGCACCTCCCACCCTCATCCGGACGTGCTGTCGCGTTCTGCCCGCACCGTGGCGCGATCAGCCCCCTGTGCGGTGCGTCCGCCGAACCTATGTTGGTGGTCAGAGGGTGATCGACACGATGTACCCCGCTGACGAGAGGCACGCTCATGTCCCGACTTCCCCTGATCCAGCCCGAGTCCGCCACCGGCGCGGCGGCCGACCTGCTCGCAGGCGTGCAGAAGGCCCTGGGCGTCACACCGAACATGACCAAGGTGATGGCCAACAGCCCGGCCGTGCTGAAGGCCTATCTGGAGTTCTCGGGCGCGCTCGCGGGAGGTGAGCTGCCGGCCGCGACCCGGGAGCGGATCGCGCTGCTGGTCGCTGAAGAGAACGGCTGCGACTACTGCCTGTCGGCCCACACCTACATCGGCGCCAACATCGCCAAGCTCGACCAGACCGAGCTCGGCCGCAACCGGCACGGCCAGTCCTCCGAACCGAAGGCCGCAGCCGCCCTCGCCCTCGCAGCCGCCCTGGTCCGCACCCGCGGAGGCATCGACGACGCCGACCTCAAGACCGCCCGGGCGGCAGAGCTGACCGACGGCGAGATCACCGAGACCATCGCCGCCGTCGCGCTCAACGTGTTCACCAACTACCTCAACAAGGCCGCCGACACCGACATCGACTGGCCCGTCGTCCGCCACCACGACCACTGAATCCCTGAGGCCGTGGCGGACGACGAGCCAGCCTGAGAGGTGGGGGCAGGTACACGGCACCGACGTGGATGGCGATGACGAGGCCGGAAGCGGCGGTGCCGTGGCCGCGGTGGCCGCGACACCCTCACCACGACCTCATCCGGCACCTCCAACGGATGCCCACGCACCGGGCCGTCGTCACCTGCAACGCGAACCCCAAGCGGTTGTGCGCACCGGGCCGCTCCGCGATCAGCGCCCGGTCCGCATCGTCCAGGAAGAAGAACCGCTCCAACTCCGCCTGCGACGGAACACCCTCGAAGCGGCAATGTCGAGAAAGTCGTCGATCTCGGACCGACCGGTTCTGCCCTCAATAGGTGTTTGATGCCGCCTACTTGCATATCGTCAGATAAGCCCGTTCGTATGTGCGCCCGGTTTGCGCGGTGTGGACGGATATCCGGGACCGACCGGACGGCACAGGCCCGCGAACCTCCTGTTTTGCCCCGGAAAATTACGAGGCCCTGCCCGCCCGCTCCGAAGCCACGATCCACATCGCCATGATCGACCTCATGACCCGCCGCCTCACCGAAGAATCCACCCCAACCTGGCGAGACGTAAAAACAACAACCAGGCAGACCTCATGGGATCAAACACCCTGATGTATCACCACATAGCGGATTGCGGCGAATGAGGCATGGCGTGTCTGTCTGCGAACTCGGCAGAGAGCATCAGTCAGGATGGGCTTGGTTTGCCGCCGGACAGCCCGGTCGGATAGGAAGCCTGCATGCTACGAGGGAACGAGGTCGCGCTCAGGGCCCGGCACGAGGACGACATTCCGATCCTGCGGGCCGAGCTCTACGACGACGTGGTCAACTCCGCGCGGGCCGAAGGCCGGCCGTGGCGGCCGATCACGCCCGGCTCGAAGGATCCGCGGCTCGTGGTGGACGACACGGAGCAAGGGCACGTCCCGTTCTCAGTCGTGAAGCTGGACGACGGCACGCTGGTCGGCACCGCGACGCTGTGGGGCATCGACAACCACAACCGGTCCGCGCACATCGGTCTAGGGCTGCTGCCGTCGGCCCGCGGCAAGGGCTACGGCACCGACGTGGTCGCAGTGCTGTGCCACTACGGTTTCGTCGTGCGCGGTCTGCAGCGGCTGCAGATCGAGACGCTGTCGGACAACGCCGCGATGCTGCGCTCCGCCGAGCGTAACGGTTTCCTCCGCGAGGGCGTGCTGCGCTCCTCGGCCTGGGTGATGGGCGAGTTCTTGGACGAGGTGCTGCTCGGGCTCCTCGTCCAGGACTGGAAGCCGGCCTCGAAGGCCTATCTCTGATCTTCACATCCGGGACTTCGTGAACATGTCGGGCTGTGGCTAGGTGTAGCTGATCAGGTGGTGCGGCGGGGCTTGGTGCCTTTGCGGTGATGACTGGATTACCGACCTGCCCGCGGATACTGCACTGTCTGTCCTGGTCAAACACGCGACCAGCCGCTGGTGTATCGAGACCGACTACCGCAAGATGCAACAGGTCTTGGGCCTGGGTGACTACGAAGGCCGGACCTACGCCGGATTCCACCGCCATGGCACCCTCGTCTCCGCAGCCCACCTGTTCTTTCTGCTTGAAACAGCGCCTCAACCAAAAAGGAACGGACACGGCCTGAACCTGTATCAGGTCGTGTCCCTCCTGCAGACCATACTGATCGCCATGCTGTGGCGACGCTCGGCCTGCCACCGCGATCCATACGACCTCATCGGCCTTGGTCGAGGACCATGACCAAGCTCGGTTTCAGGAGATTGCCACCCAGGCGATGCCCCGTTCCCGTGCGTGAGCCAATGCCCCGATCCGCTGTTGTTACTGATGACGGCGGCGACCGTGAACGCGCTGCCCAGCTGCTGCGCTGCGCAGGTGAGCGCGGAGGTTGGAGCCGGTGTGCGAGGCGAGCACTGCGACACGGATGCCGGCGGCGATGATTTCACCGATGAACCCCGCCGGCTTCGTCCGTGCTCGCCGCCGTCCCTGTCTTCACCGACCAGTCCTCGACGCAGGCGACATGCGGCGCCCTCGACCTCGCTCGCAGGATCGACACGCTCCATGCCCCTGACCGGCCGCCGGGACAGGCCTGGCAGATGCCCCTCCACCGTGACGGCCTTCCGCGTTCACCGGACGCGCGCCGACTCTGCATGATGGCGGTTGACATGATTTGGAAGTAGGTACTAATCTCTCTTCTTACTATGAAGGATGTATATATTTACGAGTGTGACCCGGATGGCTTCCTCTTCGATCCTCGGGTCAGGGCGGCGATGACTCGATTCGCCGACGGCGACGACGACCTGCGCGCGTTCGAGGCGAGCGCCGCTGTCCGCACCGCCTATCACACTGTCGAACGCATGCGTGCCCACGGTTCTGAGGGCAGAGGGGTCAGCGCAGGTGCCCTCGATGTACTGATCCGGCTCAGCAGTGCCGACCAGGGCATCAGCATCGGCGACCTCGCCCGCGCCGCCGGAGTCAGCTCCCGCAACGTCACCGGCTTGGTGGACACGCTGGAGCGCGACGGGCTGGTCCGCCGCGTCCCCGACCCGAAGGACCGGCGTTCGGTCCTAGCCGAGATCACGCCTGCCGGGCACGCGTGGATCGAGGCGTTCCGCAAACCGTCGCAGCTGGCGATGCGGGCGATGTTCCAGGGCTTCACGCCTGAGGAACTGATTGTCTTTCGTGACCTGTGCCTGCGGCTGGCCACCAATCAGCAGCGCCTCGCCGCCCACCTTCGCCAGATCGGATCCCAGCCATGACCCTGACCGCTCAGGAACAGACCCGCCGCGCCGTACACGGTTATCACGAGGCCCGCTTCCGTGGCGATGTGTCCGCAGCCGCGGCACACCTGGGAGAGCCGTTTCGCTTTCAAAGCCCGTTCATCGACTCCGACGACCGGACGGGGCATCTGGCCACCTTGCCGGGGTTCGTGTCAATCGTGACCGGGGTCGAGCTCATCAGCGAGTTGTACGGCGAATCCGAAGCGACACTCGTGTATGACGTGCATACCGCCACACCAGCCGGCACGCAGCGCACCGCCGAGCACTTCCGCCTGGACGGCAGCAAGATCATCTCCATCATGCTGGTGTTCGACGCCTCACCGTGGCAATCGATGAAAGCCCAGATCGAGCCATGAGGTGGCGGGATTGCGCAGGCCCACGCCGCCCACAGACGTCAGGCATCGAATCGATATCCAAGCGTCACTCGGAGTCTGCCGTGTCAGCGAGGGCGTCGCGAAGGGCTGCGCGGGAGGTGATGCCGAGTTTGGGGAAGACCTGGTAGAGGTGAGTGGAGACCGTTCGCGGGGACAGGAAAAGGCGGGCGGCGATCTGTTTGTTGGTATAGCCCGCCGCGGCGAGCTGGGCGATCTGGCGTTGTTGCGGGGTGAGGGAGGCCAGGCCGGTCGCGGTGCCGGCGTGGCTAATGCCGGTGGCGCGTAGTTCCCGGTCGGCCCGGTCTGCCCAGGGAGTGGCTCTGAGGCGGTGGAAGGTCTGTGAAGCGTTCGCCAGGTGCAGGCGGGCGTCGGTGGTGCGTTTGACGCGGCGTAGGTGGGAGCCGTAGGTGAGCTGGATGCGGGCCAGATCGAAGGGCCAACCGTACGCAGGACGACTGAATCGCTGTCCGTTCATCTGCATTCGATGGGACGTGCACACGTTACTCCCGCGTTCGTGCTGTGGCGTCCAGCCCGCGCAGCCACAGCGGCTTGTCGATCGAGGTCTTCACCGAGGTAAGCGAGGCGTCCCGGGGCAGATCAGCGCGAGCGGCCGTGGCTTGCGCCGGTGCCCCAGTTCCAGTCGGTGATCGTGGTGCGCATCAGGTGGGCTGCGGTTGACAGGTGGCTGTCGGTGGCCCAGAACAGGGTGAGCACGCGACGGCAGTCGGGGCTGTCGACGGCGATCCAGGCGAGTGGCGCCCGTGTGGAGCTTCGCTGGGCGAAGGCGGGGACGAGACCGACGCCGAGTCCCGCGCTGATCAGGTCCGCGATGGCGCTGGGCTCGTCGACTTCACAGACGATCTTCGGAGTGAGGTCTCGTGCGGCGAAGAGCCGATCGAGCAGCCCGCGTTGCCAGTGCCCCTTGCGGGCGGTGACGAAGGACTGATCGGCGAGTTCGTCGATGCTCACCGAAGCGCGGCCCGCCAGTGGGTGATCGAGCTGCGTGGCCACCCCCACCGCCTCATCGAGCAGCCGAACCGCCTCCAGGCCCTCGGCGTGGATCGGCTGGGAGGCGACACACAGGTCGATGTCCTGGGCTCGCAGGTGGCGGGCCATGTCCTCCGCCGCCATCCAGCGGAGTTCGATCTCGATGGTGGGGTGGGCACACTTGTAGGCCGCCAGCGGTTCGGTGAGGGTGAGGAAGGTTTCCGAGGCCAGCCGTACGGTCCCCACACCCTCACTGATGGCCTCGGCGACGGCTCGCCGTCCCGCCTCAAGCTCGCCGAGGGAGCGTTCGACGTAACCACGGAAGAGTCTGCCCGTGTCATTCAGCCGGAGCCGGTCGCTGCGATCGAACAGGGGTGTGCCCAGCTCGCTCTCCAAGCGGGCGATGGTACGGCTCAGCGACGGCTGGGCAACGCGAAGCTCCTCGGCTGCGCGGCTCAGGTGCTCCAACCGCGCCACCACCACGAATTGCCTGAGCGCGTGCAGCTCCATCATGCCCCCCAATACATAACATCATTGCAATATTGATCTTAGACAAGATAACTCGCAGGCCATAGCTTCGACGGCGTACGAACCTCGAGGACAGAGTGAGGAGATCTCTCATGGCCACCGTGGCCAACAATCCGGGATCCCACGCTGCGCGTCGGACGACGCCCACGGCCTGGACACTGCGGGCCGTCGTCAGCGCACATGTGGCGGCGATCGCCGGCCAGCCGGTGTTCGCCGGGGTGTATCTGACCGGTGACTACGACGGCCTGCACTGGCACGCGGTCGGCGCGGACGTGGTCACCTCCATCGGCTACCTGCAGGTCATCGCGGCGATCATGGTCTGGGTCCGGCTGCGCCGCCTCTGGCCGTTCCTCGCCACGGTGGCGGTGGTCGCGGCCGAGACGGTGCAGTACTTCGCCGGGTTGGACGGCGCACTGTGGCTGCACCTCCCGCTGGGCGTGATGACCGTCGCCGCGCTCGTCGTGCTGTTCATCGCCGTCTGGCGCCGGCCCTTCCCACAGCGGGAGGCGCGCGATGCGTGAGCGCGCTGCCGGCGGCATGACGAGGCGAGGGGTGCTGGGCATCGGCGGCGCACTCGGGCTGATGGCGGCCACCGGGCTGTCGGCCTCGGCCGCGCTGGCCCGTCGGCCGTCGATCACCGGCGCCGAGTTGCGCAGCGCCGTACCACTACCGCCGCCGTTCCAGGTGCCGCTGTCAATTCCGTCCCTGCTGAAGCCCGTCAGTACCGACCGTTACGAGATCACCCAGCGCGAAGCGAGTGCGGAGATCCTGCCCGGTCTCAAGACGCCGCTGTGGACGTATGAGGGCACCTTCCCCGGCCCGACGATCGAGTCGCGGCGCGGCCGACCCATCACCGTGACGCACCGCAACGAGCTGCCCGTGCCGACCACCGTGCATCTGCACGGCGGACGCACCCCGGCAGCCTCCGACGGATACCCCACCGACCTCGTCCTCCCCGAGGGCTGGCCGCAGGCCACCGCGCATCACGGACACGGAATGCACGATCCGCGGGCGGTGGTGACCCAGCTGACCCGGGACTACACCTTCCCGCTTGACCAGCGGCCGACGCTGCTGTGGTACCACGACCACCGGATGGACTTCACCGCCCCCGCGATCTGGCGCGGCCTGGCCGGGCTGCACATCGTCCGCGACAGCGCCGAGGACTCGCTCGGCCTGCCCTCCGGGCAGCGCGAACTCCCCATCATGATCGCCGACCGGGCGTTCGCCGCCGACGGCAGCCTCAGCTATCCAGCCCTCGATCCCACGCTGCGGGAGCGGCCGGGCGTGCGCGAGCCGTACATTGCCGGAGTCCTCGGCGACGTGATCCTGGTCAACGGTGCCCCGTGGCCCGTGCACGAGGCCGACGCGGCCCGCTACCGGCTGCGCATCCTGAACGCCTCCAATGCCCGTCACTACGAACTCGAAGCGGTCACCGACGACGGGCGCCGGCTCGACCTCGTGCAGATCGGAGCCGACCAGGGACTACTCGCGACGCCGGTAACCCACCGGCTCCTGCCGATCGCGCCGGCCGAACGCTACGACGTGGTCGTCGACTTCTCCGGTCTCCCGGTCGGCAGCCGCGTCAAACTCCTCAACCGGCTCGGCTCCGGCCGTACCCGCGACGTGATGGCCTTCGTGGTCGCACGCAAGGCCGCCGACGACAGCCGCATCCCACCCGTCCTGTCCGCCGATCTGCCGACCTGGCGCAGGGCGGACGCCGTCGGAGTGCGCGAGTTCGCCTTCCGCACCGGGCAGATGCACGGCGGGCACGGCTGGCTGATCGGCGGGCAACCGTTCGACCCCGCCCGCTCCGACGTCACCGCCCGCCTCGGCGATGTCGAGGTGTGGCGGCTGATCGCCGACGTCCACCACCCCGTCCACCTGCACCTGGTCGGCTTCCGGGTGCTCTCGCGCCGCGGCCGGCCGCCACTGCCTCACGACGCGGGCCTGAAGGACACCGTCTCCCTGCGGCCGGGCGAAGCGGTGGAGATCATCACCCGCTTCGACGGCTACCGCGGCCGTTACCTGTTCCACTGCCACAACGCCGAACACGAGGACATGGCCATGATGGCCAACCTCGAGATCATCTAGGAGCGTTGCCATATGGGATGAGGGTGGCGGAGCCGGCCGTGGCACGGCTCGCCGGCGGTCGAGTTCGGGCTTGGCCAGGGAGTCTCGGCGTGGCGGCGCCGACGAGGTGTGTCTGGTTACGCCGGCGTGGAGTTCAGCTGTGCCAGGAGCCTTGCCGTGCCCGATCGGTTGAGCCAGGCGGGGAAGTCCATGAGGTCGGGGTGGGTCTTCCGCAGGGGGACGAGGTCAGTGTCGTAATAGGTGGCGTTGGCCCAGGTGAAAACCTTCGCGACCTCGGGGTTGTGCTCCCACAGGACGTCGAGCGGAATCTGGGTGTGCGGGATGGGGTGACCTGCCGCCGTACTCAGCGCGTCGGCGATTTGCGGGGCGGTCAGCCTGTCGCCGGTGATCTCCATGGTCCTGCCCAGGTAGGCGTCCGGGTCGGCGAAGGCCAGCGCGGCGAACGCTCCGGTGTCCTCGATGGCGATGAGCTGCATGACCAGGGCGTCATGCCAGGGCACGTTGAGCGAGCGGTCCTGAAAGAACCGTGCTGGGCTGGTGAAGTCTTCCATGAACCCGGCGGGCCGCAGGATCGTCGCGGGCACGCCCAGGTCGCGGATGTGCTCCTCGATCTGCCACTTGTCGATGGGGCCCCAGCCGTGCTCGACGTAGAACCGGTTCTGGCTCTCGACCCCGCCGACCGAGGAGTACACCAGGTGCTGCACGCCTGCGGTTTTGGCGGCCTCCGCGACGTTCTTGCCTTGAGTGATCTCGTTGTCGTTGGCGGACTGGACGCTGTAAACGCCGTACGCGCCGCGTGCCGCCGCCTCGATGGAAGCGCGATCGTCCAGGTCGCCGCGGACGAGCTCGGCGCCGACGGCGGCCAGCGCGGCAGCCGGCGGCGTGGTGTCGTCCCGGACGAGGGCGCGGACATGCCAGCCGTCAGTGAGCAGGTGGCGAGCAGTGGCGCCGCCCTGGTTGCCGGTGGCGCCGGTGACGAGGACGGTCTTGCCGTGAATGTTCATGACTTACTCCTGTTACAGGCGGTGCCGTTGTCTCGAAGTGACGGTATGACGATTTGCGAAATTTCGTCAACCAAAAGTTGAAGTTGACGAAATTTCACATCTGGTCATATGGTTCGTGTGTGAGCACCAACGCCGAACGGCTCCGCGCCCCCCAGCAGCGAGCCGAACGGGCCACCCGGATCCTCGACATGGCCGCCGGCCTGCTCCTGAGCCATGGCTACCGGCGGGTCACCATGGACGATGTGGCCGACGGGGTCGGCATCGGCAAGGGCACCGTCTACCTGCATTGGAAGACACGCGAGCAGCTGTTCAGCGCGGTCTTCGCGCGCGAGGTGCTCTACGCGGCCGATGAGCTACGGCAGGTGCTGCAGCAGGACCCCCGGGCGTGCCTGCTGCACAACTTCGCGCGCGCCTACTTCCTGGCCATCACGAACCGCCCGCTGCTACGCGGGTTCCTCCTGAACGACCCGCATCTGCTCGGCAAACTGACCGGTTCCTCCGACACCGCCCGCGACCAGCGGCACGCCGCCATGGCACGCGACCACCTCACCCTGCTCGCCAAGCACGGACTGCTCCGCGACGACATGAACATCGATGAGATCGGCTACGCCTACCAGGCAACCTTCGAGGGCTTCCTGCGAGCCGAAGGCGCCGCCCCCGAGGGCGCTCCGGAACAGCGGGCGGACCTGCTCGCGCGGACTATCCAGCGCGCATTCGAAAGCGAGCCGACGCTCCCCGACGCCACACTGCGAGACCTCTCCGCCGCCACCGTCACCCTGCTCGCCGGCCTGATCGACGCCGACCGCATTGCCTCCGGCCTCCCCGGGGCCTGACGACTTCTAGGCTGGCCCGGTTCCAGCATCAGACGATCAACTGGCAAAGCTGCCGGACGGGGCCGGACGACAAGATCGTTGAGGCCCTGGCCGCGGCGGGCGCCCAATGTGCAGCGGTCACCGTTCCGCTGGACTACCGCAAGCCCCAGGGGCGGACCATCTCGGTGGCAATCTCACGGATCAAGGCCACCGACCCCGCCCACCGCCGAGGCGTCCTGCTGGGCAATCCCGGCGGCCCGGGCGGGCCCGGACTACAGATGGCGCTCCTCGGCCATGCGGCTCCCGCCCTCACGACCCGCTACGACACGATCGGCATGGATCCACGCTTCGTGGGCCGCAGCACACCGATCAACTGCCGGTGGAAAACCGACACCTTCATCCGGTCGGCCGGCCCGAACCGCCACACCTTCGACGAGAGCGTGGCCCTCATGAAGGAGCTGGCGGCCGGATGCGCCCGGGGCAACCGCGACCTGCTGCCGTACGCCACCACCCGCAACACCGCCCGCGACATGGACGTGATCCGCGCCGCCCTCGGCGAGCGGAAACTGTCCTACTACGGAGTCTCCTACGGCACCTATCTGGGCGCGGTCTACACGCAGATGTTCGGCGCACGGGCCGACCGGATCGTGCTGGACAGCGCGGTCGACCCCGACGTCTACGGCCCCGGCCTGTTCTCCAAGAACGCCCCGGCCCTCACCGCCGCCCTGAAGCACTGGGCCGGGTGGGCCGCAAGCCACGACAAGGAATACGGCCTGGGCGGCACCACGGCTGAGGTCCTGGCCACCGTGGACCGGATCAACCAGGCCGCCACCCGGCGCCCGCTGCGAGTCGGCGCCTACCGGATCGATTCGCACGTTGTCCCCTACCTGCTGTTCGTCCGCCTCTATGACGACAGCGAGAAGGCGTACGCCGGCTTCGCCGCGGAGGTGCGGGTGCTGGCCGACGCCGCCCGCGGCGCCTCGGTCACTGTCCCGCCTTCGCTGAAGGAGACCTTCGACGGCCTGTTCACCGGCTCCGGCGCGACCGAGGACCGGGCGGGAACCCCGATCATCTGCGCCGACCGCGCCGCCTCACGCGACCCGGAGACCTACTTCCGTGACATCCAGGCGCACCGCGCCGACGAACCGCTGTTCGGGCCGATGACCCGCGACATCACCCCGTGCGCGTTCTGGCCGACCGCGCCGGTGGAACCGACTACCACGGTTCGCAACGACGTCCCGGTACTGATGGTCGGTGCCGACGGCGACCCCGCGACCCCCTACCCCGGCCAGCAGGCCATGCACCGGGCGCTGACCGGCTCCCGCCTGCTCACTCTGCCCGGCACCTTCCGCCACGGCCTCTGTCTCGCGGCCGGCAACTCCTGCATTGACACCGCTGTCGAACGGTATCTGGTCGGTGGCACCCTGCCCAATGACGATGCCGCCTGCGACACGTCCGCCAACGCCGCCGGGTGACAGTCCGGCATGCCACGCCGGTGACCCGCGAACCACGACGGTCCGTGGGTCACCCGACCGCGCCCTGGCCGGTGGGGGCGAGTAGTTCACCCCGTTCGGCCCGGCCTGCCAACGACATCCATGGTCAGCCCACGGCTTCGCCGCCCGCCTCGGTCGATCACTCCCGCAGCTCGAGCCGGCACCGGCTTGCTCGGTCAGTTGTGGACACCCCGGCGTTCACAGCGGCTTCCGCAGGACCGCCACCAGGTAGCCCATCTGCGGCAGCAGGCCCGCGGGCGAGAGCATGAGGTCCATCAGCTCGGACACCTCGGGGCCGAACCGTTCGATCATCTCGTCGTATCGGGTTTCGACGGCCTCGATCATTCGCCGCTGCGTCTTCACCGCGTGCTTGCTGACGTCGAGGAACTCGACTATCTCCCAGCCCGCTTCGGCCACCAGTTCGCGGTACTGGTCCTCGGTGAGGATGGGGCTGGCGGACATGCGCTCCAGGCCGTCCCGCACGAGTTCCTGCTCCTCCGGCGTGAGCGGACCGGTCTGCAGCAGGTCGGCCACCACGAGCCGGGCGCCGGGCTTGACCACCCGGCTGATCTCCCGCAGCGCGGGGATCCGGTCCATGTGGATCAGGGACTCGAAGGCCCATGCGGCATCGTAGGTGGCGTCCTCGAACGGCATGGCCAGGGCATCGGCGTACTGGAACCTGACGCGGTCGGCCACTCCTCCCGAGGCGGCACGCCGGTTCGCCTCGTCCACCTGCGCCTTGTTGATGGAGATGCCGGTGATCTCGGCCGTGCAGGTGCCGGCCAGCCGCAGCGCGGGTGCGCCGATGCCACACCCCACGTCCAGCATCCGGCCACCGGTCAGCCCGAGCCGGTCGATGAGCAGATCGGTCATGCGGTCGGCGGCAACGCGGTTGGAGCTGTCGTCGTCGTCGGACAGAAAGTAGCCCGCGTGGAAGCTCTCGTCCCACAGCTCGCACAGCGCCTGGCTGGACAGGTCGTAGAAGTCGGAGATGTCCGAGGCGCTGGGGTGAGCCGGGACCGAAACGTCGCGGTACTCGGCGGTGCGCACGAAGTCCTTGAACACCGACCAGTCCATGTAGGTGCGGTCCTCGGTGATCAGGCCGTTGACGAAGGTCAGCACGCTACACCAGCGCACCTTCAGCGGGGCGCCGGTGGCCGGGTTGCTGCCGGTCATCACCCCCTCGATGAACACCTTGTCGCCGACGGCGACGGTGCTGAGCATCTCGGAGTGCCGGTCGGGCATCGCCTGGAACGCGGCCCGCTCCATCTCGTGGAACGTCGCGCTGTCGGTGATGTGGAGCTCCTCCGGTGCGATCACCTCGGGATCGGGTGCGTAGCACTCGTCGATCATGCGGTGTGGGTCGGAGTTGTACAGCGCCGCCCACTTCTCGACGGCGGCCAGATTGGTCTGCTCGACACTCATGTCTTCCTCGCTCTCGCCCGGTCAGTGCCGGTCGTTCAGCCAGCGGTACACCGCGGTCGCGGTCGTGCCTGCGTACTCGTCCAACAGGGTGAAGTGGTTGCCGGTCACCTCCCGCACGGTGCTGGGAAGCGGCCATGACGGCCGCGTGCCGCCCGCGAGCAGGTCCGGTACGAACTCGCCCGCCCGCACGAACAGCGTCGGCACGGTTGTCGCGCGTGGGGCCCAGGACTCGAACAGCCGGGCGTACCAGGCCATCGCGGTGAGCTGGTCGTCGTCGACCGGCAGCTGCGGGGCCTGTTCCAGCAGCCGGTGTGTGGTGGCCGCCATCCGCACGGCGAGGTGCTCACCGGGGCCCGCGGGACTGTCCAGCAGCACCAGTGCCCGCGGCGGCGTACCGTCGGCTTCCAGGCGTGCCGCGAGCTCGTGCGCCAGCCATCCGCCCGAGGAGTACGCGACCAGGGTGACCGGCGCGTCACCGAATCCGCGCCGAATGACGTCCGCGTGTCGCGCGGCCGCCGCGGCCAGGTCTGCGGGGAGCGACTCGCCCCTGCCGTAGCCGGGAGTGGGCAGCACCCACACTTCCCGCCGTCCGCGCAGCGCGGTGGCGAACTTCGCGAACTGCACCGGGGTCACCGGAGCCACCAGCGACGGCACGCACAGCAGCGGTTCGCCGTGTCCGCCGTCGCACAGCCGTACCGGGGCGGCGTCACCGCGCGCATCGGCCACGCCGTACGTCGGCCGTAAGGTCGCGGCGAGGGTCACCAGGTCGCATGCCTGCTGGTAGCCCCCCTGCGCGAAGGCACGGCGGAACAGGCTGGTGACCGGGCCCTCGTGTTCCTGCTCCAGCGTGCTGGTGCCGGTGCGCCGGTCGGCGACGAACGCGGCCAGTGCCCGCGGTGTCGGGTACTCGAACAGCGCGTCGGCGGACAGGCTGATCCCCGCCGACCGGCGCAGGCGTGCCCGCAACCCCGCGATCGCCAGTGAGTCGAAGCCGAGTTCGAGGAAGGCGCGGTCCGGTTCGACATCGGCAGGATCGACGTAGCCGAGCACCGCCGCGACCTCGACGCGCACCAGGCGTTCGATGTCCGGCTCGCCCTCGTCGACGATCTCGGCACGTGGCGCGGGCACCGCGAGCGTCCGGGGCTCGGGCGGTTCGGGCACGACCGGCTCAAGCCAGTACCGGATGCGCTGGAACGCGTAGGTCGGCAGGCTCACCCGCCGAGCCGGGCCGAGCAGGGCGGCCCAGTCGATCCGGTGCCCGGCGACGTGCAGTGCCGCCACGACGTCGAGTGGCCCGTTCGCGGAGGGGATGACGGTGGTGTCGTCACCGAGGTTGTCCGAGGCGAGACCCGACAGCACACCATCGGGCCCGATTTCCAGGAAGGTGCGCGCCCCCATCGACTCCGCCCCGCGTACGGCGTCGCCGAAGCGGACCGTATCCCGGGCGTGGCGGACCCAGTGGTCCGGATCGGTGACATCCCCGCCGGAGACCAGGGTGATTCGCGGGACGGAGAACTCGACACGGTCCAGGATCGTCCGGAACTCCGCCAGCATCGGCTCCATCAGCGGCGAGTGGAACGCGCGGGTCACCGGCAGGCGGCGCGACCGGTCAAACCTGGCCGCGATGGCGAGAACCTCGTCCTCGGCGCCCGCGATCACGACCGACCCCGGCCCGTTCACCGCGGCCACCGAAACCTGGCCGGTCAGCAGCGGCAGCACCTCGTCCTCGGACACCGGCAGGGCCACCATGACGCCGGGCCGCATCGCCTGCATCAGCCGGGCCCGTTCGGACACGATCAGGCACGCGTCGTCGAGGGAGAACACGCCGGCGACGTGCGCGGCGGCGATCTCGCCGAGCGAGTGGCCCAGCACCACGTCCGGCGAGACACCCCAGGACTCGAGAACGCGGAACAGCGCCACCTCGAAGGCGAACAAGGCGGGCTGGGCGAACTCGGTGCGTGTCAGGTCTTCCCCGACCGCCAGCCGGGCGGAAACCTCGGTGTGCACCTGACCGAACAGCGGGACGGCACGGGCGAAGCGCTCGGCCACGCCCGCGAGCCGGGTGCCCTGGCCCGCGAACATCATGGCGAGCCTGCCGCCGGACACCTGCCCGGTGACGACCGACGGTGCGGGTTCTCCGGCGGCGATCGCCCGCAGTCCCGCGATCGTGGCCTCGTGGTCGCCGGCGACGACCACGGCCCGGTATTCGAAGGCGGACCGGCCTGTGGCCAGCGAGTGCGCGATGTCGGCCAGCGCGACGTCGGTCGCGGCCAAGTGCTCGGACAGGTGCTCGGCCAGGTGCTCGGCCAGGTTCGCGGCCTGCGCGCGAAGGGCGGAGCGGGACCGCGCCGAGACGACGACCGGTACGGCGCCCGGCAGGGCGGGGGCGAGGGGCATCGCCTGCTGTGACGGTTCTTCGGCGTGTTCGATGATCACGTGGACGTTGGTGCCGCTGACGCCGAACGCGGACACACCGGCCCGGCGTTGCCCGGTCCACTCCCGGTTCTCCGTCAACAGCCGGACATCGCCGGCGTCCCAGTCCACTTCGGATGACGGCGTGCCGACGTGCAGCGACTTGGGCAGCACGCCGTGCCGCATCGCCATCACCATCTTGATCACACCGCCGACCCCCGCGGCGGCCTGCGAATGCCCGATGTTCGACTTCAACGACCCCAGCCACAACGGACGGTCACGATCCTGGCCATAGGTCGCCAGCAACGCCTGCGCCTCGATCGGATCACCAAGACGCGTGCCCGTGCCATGCGCCTCCACCACATCGACCTCCGAGGCGGACAGACCGGCATTCGCCAGCGCGGCGCGGATCACCCGCTGCTGCGACGGCCCGTTCGGCGCGGTCAGCCCGTTCGACGCGCCATCGGAGTTCACCGCGCTACCGCGCAGCACGGCCAGCACCGGATGACCGTTGCGGCGGGCATCCGACAGCCGCTCCAGCAACAGCACACCGGCGCCCTCCGACCAGCCGGTGCCGTCGGCGGCGTCCGAGAACGCCTTGCACCGGCCGTCCGGCGCCAGCCCGCCCTGCCGGGAGAACTCGACGAACACTCCCGGGTTGGACATGACGGTCACACCACCGGCGAGTGCGAGTGAGCACTCCCCCGACCGCAGCGCCTGCGCCGCCAGATGCAACGCCACCAGCGACGACGAACACGCCGTGTCGACGGTCAGGGTGGGGCCCTCCAGCCCGAACGTGTAGGCGACGCGGCCGGAGATCACACTCGCCGCGTTACCGGTGAGGAAGTAGCCCTCCAGCTCGTCGCGGGCCGGACCGGCCAGCGCCCCGTATGCCTGGTCGAACGCGCCGACGAACACGCCGGTCCGGCTGCCGCGCGCGGTCGCCGGGTCGATCCCCGCCTGCTCGAAAGTCTCCCAGGAGATCTCCAGCAGGACGCGCTGTTGCGGGTCCATGACCAGTGCCTCACGCGGCGAGATCCCGAAGAACGCCGGGTCGAAGCCACCCGCGGCGGTCAGGAATCCGCCCTCGCGCACCGACGACGTGCCGGGCCGGGCGCGGTCGGGATCGTAGAGCCGCTCGACGTCCCAGCCGCGGTCGGCGGGGAAGGCGGAGATGACGTCCCGCCCGTCCACGACCAGCCGCCACAGCTCGTCGGGGGAGGTCACCCCGCCGGGGAACCGGCAGCCCATCGCCACGATCGCCACCGGATCGCCGTCGACGGGCCCGGCGGCCGCGGTCTGCTGCTCGACGAGCGTGCCGAACAGCTCCCCGTCCAGGAACTCCACCAGCCGGACCGGCGTCGGGTGGTCGAACACCAGCGTCGCGGGCAACCGGACACCGGTGGCGGCGGCCAGCCGGTTGCGCAGCTCGACCGAGGTCAGCGAGTCGAAGCCGAGGTCTCGGAAGGGCCGGCCGGGGTCGACCGCACCGGAGTCGTCGTGCCCGAGCACGGCCGCGGTGTGCGCGCGGACGAGATCGCCCAGCGCGCGGGCCCGCTCGTCGGGCGAGAGCCGGGACAGCTCGTCACCGGCCTTGGCGGCGGTCACCGTACGGCGGCCGGGCACCCGTACCAGGCCGCGTAACATCGGCGGCACACTGTCCGCGTGCCTGCGCAGCACCGAGGTGTCGACCGGTACGGGGGCGAGCACCGGCTCGGGCAGCGCGGTCGCGAGGTCGAACAGGGCCAGTCCCCGTTCGGCGTCCAGCGGTGTCAGGCCGGTGCGGGTCAGGCGGTCGATGTCGGCGGTCGTGAGATGACCGCTGATGCCGCTGCGCACGCTGCCTTCGGCCCAGAGTCCCCATTCCAGCGCCTGTGCGGGCAGGCCGCGTGCGCCGCGTTGACGCGCGAGGCCGTCCAGCAGGCCGTTGGCCGCCGAGTAGTTCGCCTGTCCCGGGCTGCCCAGCAGACCGGCCACCGAGGAGAACAGCACGAACAGGGCGAGGTCCGCGTGCTCGGTCAGCTCGGACAGGGCCACCGCGGCGTGGGCCTTCGGCACCAGCACGGCGTCGATCCGCTGCGGGGTCAGCGACTCCAGCACTCCGTCGTCGGAGACACCGGCCGTGTGCACGACGCCGGTGAGCGGATGGTCGCCCGGAACGTCCGCCAGTAGCCGGGCCAGGGCGGCACGGTCGGCGACGTCGCACACGGCGACGTCCACGTGGGCGCCGAGCCCGGTCAGCTCGGCGACGAGTTCGGCGGCTCCCTCGGCCCGCAGGCCACGCCGGCTGGTCAGCAGCAGCCGGCGCACACCGTGCGTCGTGACCAGGTGACGCGCGATGAGGCCGCCGAGCGAACCGGTGCCACCGGTGACCAGGACCGTGCCGTCAGGGTCCAGCGGGGCCGGGACGGTCAGCACCACCTTGCCGATATGGCGGGCCTGGCTGACATGGCGGAACGCCTCCGGGGCCCGGCGCACGTCCCAGGCGGTCAGCGGCAGCGGAGCCAGCGTGCCGTCGGCGAGCAGGGCGACGATCTCGGTGAGCATCTGCTGGATCCGGTCCGGGCCCGCCTCGATCAGGTCGAACGCGCGGTAGGACACACCGGGGTACGCGGCGGCCACCTCGTCGGCGTCGCGGATGTCGGTCTTGCCCATCTCCACGAAGCGGCCGCCGGGGGCGATCAGGTCCAGCGAGGCGTCGACGAACTCGCCGGACAGCGCGTCCAGTACGACGTCGACGCCGTGGGCGAACCGCTCGCGGAACTCCAGGGTGCGGGAGGAGGCGATATGGCTGCCGGGCACGCCCAGGTCCCGCACCACGGGCCACTTCGGCGGGCTCGCCGTAGCGTAGACGGTGGCACCGAGGTGCTGTGCCAGGCGGACTGCCGCCATGCCGACGCCGCCCGCCGCCGCGTGAATCAGCACGGACTCGCCGGGCTTCAGACCGGCGAGGTCGACCAGCGCGTAGTAGGCGGTCAGGTAGGCCATCGGAAGCGACGCGGCACGGGCGAAGGTCCATCCGTCGGGGACGCGGATGAGCAGCCGCCGGTCCACCAGGGCCATCGTCGCGAACGCCCCGGGTACCAGACCCATGACTCGGTCGCCGGGAGCCAGGTCGGTGACGCCGGGGCCGACCTCGAGCACGACGCCCGCCCCCTCGTTGCCCAGCAGACCGGCGTCACCCGGGTACATGCCGAGCGCGTTGAGGACGTCCCGGAAGTTCAGGCCCGCGGCGCGGATCGCGACACGGACGCAGCCGTGCGGAGCCGGCGCGGCCACCGCGGGGTCGGCGACGAGCGCGAGCCCGTCCAGGCTGCCCTGGCCGACGAGGCCGAGCCGCCAGGGCTGATCGGTGGGCGGCACCAGTGCCGGCACCGCCCTGGTAAGCCGCGGCGTGCTTGCCCGGCCGTCACGGAGTGCCAGCTGTGCTTCCCCCGTGTCGATCGCCGCCGCCAGCGCGTCCTCTGACGCCCGGGTGCCGTCCGAGTCGACCAGTTGGAAGCGCTCGGGGTGCTCCAGCTGCGCCGAGCGTACGAAACCCCAGACCGCGGCCATGGCGGGGTCGTGGGTGCGGTCCTGCGGACCGGTGGCGACGGCGTGCCGGGTACGGATGACCAGACGTGAGGCGGCCCAGTGGTCGTCGGCCAGCCATTCGTTGCTCAGCGCGAGCATCTCGTGCAGGGCGTCCCGTGCCTCGCCGTGCGCATCGATCAGCACGACGGGCGGGGCGGGGTGCGCACGCAGGCTCGCCAGGGAGCCGTCCAGCACGACCGGCACCGGACCGCCCTCGGCGAGGTGACGGTCGGCCCAGGTGAGGTGGAACAACGCGTCCCGGCCGTGGTCGACGACCGGGACCGACGGCTCCGCCGGGCGGAAGGCGAGCGAGTCCACGGCGGCGATGGGCATGCCGTCCGCGTCGGCGACCAGCAGCGAGACCGCATCGCCTCGTGCCGGCGACATCCGCACCCTGGCCTGGGTGGCACCGGACGCGGTGACCGAGACCCCGCTCCAGGAGAACGGCAGCCAGCCCGCGTCGGCCGGGAGGAACCCGCCGAGCAGTACGGCGTGCTGTGCCGCGTCGAACAGCGCGGGGTGGATCGCGAAGCCCGTGGCGTCGGTTGTCAGCTCGACCTCCGCGAGAATGTCGTCGCCGAGCCGCCACGCGGCACGCAGGCCCCGGAAGGTGGGGCCGTACCCGAATCCGGCCTGCGCCAACGCCTCGTAGAGCCCGTCGACCTCTATAGGGACGGCCCCGGGCGGCGGCCACGCCACCAGGTCCCATGCCGGGGTCGTCGCCTGCTCGGCGAGCACACCGGTGGCGTGCAGGGTCCACGGCCCGTCGTCCGTGGTGGCGGGCCGCGAGTAGACGCGCAGGGCCCGGCGGCCGGTGTCGTCGGGCTCGTCGGCGACCACCTGCAGCCCGGCCTTGCTGGCCTTGTCGGTCAGCACGAGCGGCGTGGCCAGGCTCAGCTCCTCGACGACCGCGCACCCGGCCTCGTCGGCCGCGCGCACGGCGAGTTCGAGGAAGGCCGTTCCCGGGAGCAGCACGGCGCCGTTGACGACATGGTCGGCCAGCCAGGGGTGGGTGTGGGTGGACAACTGTCCGGTCAGGATGATCTGCCGCCCGTCGGCCAGTGGCAGCACCGCGCCCAGGAAGGGGTGCGCCGCCCGCGCGAGACCGGCGGCCGACACGTCGCCGCCCGGGGCCGGGACCGCCCAGAACCGCCGGTGCTGGAAGGCGTAGGTGGGCAGCGGGACACGACGGGCCCCCGTCCCCGCGAACACCGACGGCCAGTCGACACCGGCACCGCGGACGAACAATTCGCCCACCGCGCCGAGCAACGTCTCGGCCTGGGGGCGATCCGCCCGTTGCGTCGCGATCGCGCCGGTCAGCCCCGACAGCACCCCGTCGGGCCCGATCTCGCACAGCACCGGCGCGCCCAGCGCCTCGACGCCGTCGGCGAACCGCACCGCGGCCCGTACGTGCTCCACCCAGTACTCGGCCGTGCACACCCGTTCCGGATCGGCGATCGCGCCCGTCACGTTGGACACCAGGGCCAGTCGCGGCGGACGGAACTCCACCCGCTGCAGCACCCGGTGGAACTCCTCCAGCATGGGTTCGACCAGCGGTGAGTGGAAGGCGTGTCCCACCGGGAGTCTGCGCCAGCGCCCGAATCGGGCCGCCACCGCCAGCACGTCCCGCTCGGTGCCGGAGATCACCACCGACTCCGGGCCGTTCACCGCGGCGATCGACACCCGGCCCGCCAGCACCTCGGCCACCCGCTTCTCCGGCACCGGCAACGCCACCATCGCGCCCGCCTCCAGCGCCTGCATCAACCGGGCCCGCTCGGCCACGATCAAGCACGCGTCCTCCAGCGAGAACACCCCCGCCACATAGGCGGCGGTGATCTCCCCCAGCGAATGCCCCATCACCGCGTCCGGCCGCACCCCCCACGACTCCAGCAGCCGAAACAGGGCCACCTCGAACGCGAACAACGCCGGCTGCGCCACCTCGGTCCGCGACACATCGCCCTCGAGACGCACCCGCCCCGCGACCGCGCCGAACGTCTCCGCCACCGTGTCCCACGCCTGCGCGAACACCGGGAACACCGTGGCCAGCTCACGCCCCATGTCCGCCCGCTGCGACCCCTGGCCCGCGAACAACACCGCCAACCGGCCCTCATCGGCGACGCCGGTACGACACCGGGGCGACGGACGTCCCTCGGCGAGCGCGGACAGGGTGTCCACCAGGTCGGACGGCTGCTCGGCGAGCACCACGGCACGATGCTCCAGCGCGGCCCTGGTGGTGAAGGAGGACAGCCCGACGTCCCGGACCGGCATGTCCTCGGTGAGGAAATCACGCAGCCGCCGCGCCTGGTCAACGAGTCCCTCGGCGCTCGTCGCGGACAGCGCGACGGGGTAGAGCGGCGGTTTCACCTCGGGGTCGACGGGTTCGCCGGCGTCGACGGGCAGCTGTGCGAGCACGACGTGCGCGTTGGTGCCGCTCATGCCGAACGACGACACGCCCGCCCGGCGTTGCCCGGTCCACTCCCGGTTCTCCGTCAACAGCCGGACATCGCCGGCGTCCCAGTCCACTTCGGATGACGGCGTGCCGACGTGCAGCGACTTGGGCAGCACGCCGTGCCGCATCGCCATCACCATCTTGATCACACCGCCGACCCCCGCGGCGGCCTGCGAATGCCCGATGTTCGACTTCAACGACCCCAGCCACAACGGACGATCACGATCCTGGCCATAGGTCGCCAGCAACGCCTGCGCCTCGATCGGATCACCAAGACGCGTGCCCGTGCCATGCGCCTCCACCACATCGACCTCCGAGGCGGACAGACCGGCATTCGCCAGCGCGGCGCGGATCACCCGCTGCTGCGACGGCCCGTTCGGCGCGGTCAACCCGTTCGACGCGCCGTCCTGGTTGACGGCGCTACCGGCGACGACCGCGAGCACGGTGTGGCCGTTACGGCGAGCGTCCGCCAGCCGTTCCAGTACGAGAAGGCCGGCGCCCTCGGACCAGCCGGTGCCGTCGGCGGCGTCCGAGAACGCCTTGCACCGGCCGTCCGGGGACAGGCCCCGCTGGCGGGAGAATTCCACGAACGCCGCCGGTGTGGACATGATCGTGGTGCCGCCGGCGAGCGCGAGATCGCATTCGCCGGACCGCAGCGACTGCGCCGCCAGATGTAGCGCCACCAAAGACGACGAGCAGGCCGTGTCCACGGTGACCGCCGGGCCTTCCAGGCCGAAGACGTAGGCCAGCCTGCCGGACACGACGCTGCCCGCGTTGCCGGTGCCCACGTAGCCGCCGAGGTCGTCGGCCGAGGTGGCGGCGAGGTTGACGTAGTCCTGCACGCTGATGCCGACGAACGTTCCGGCGCGACGGCCCCGGACCGAGGTGGGATCGATTCCGGCGTGCTCGAGGGCGCCCCAGGCGGTCTCGAGCAGCAACCGCTGCTGCGGGTCCATCGCCAGCGCCTCACGCGGCGAGATCCCGAACAGTGCCGGGTCGAACAGGGCCACGTCGTCGAGGAAGCCGCCCTGGTCGGTGTAACAGCGGCCGGGAACGCCGGGTCGCGGATCGTAGAGCGAACCGAGGTCCCAGCCGCGATCGGCGGGGAAGCACGATATGGCGTCCCGCCCGTTCACGACCAGTTGCCACAGCTCGTCGGCCGAGCGCACGCCGCCCGGGTAGCGGCAGTCCATGCCGACGATGACGATCGGGTCCCGGTCGGCGGCCGAGACGACGGGCGTCGCGACGGCCGTGTCGGCGGCGGTGAGCTCGGCCAGCACGAACCCGGCCAGGGCGCGCGGTGTCGGGTGATCGAACACCAGCGTCGCGGGTAACGGCCGGCCGAGCAGACCGGCGAGCCGGTTGCGCAGGTCCACCGCGGTGATCGAGTCCAGGCCGAGGTCACGGAACGCCTTGCCGGACCTGACCTCGGCCACGGAGGTGAGCCCGAGTACCGCGGCCGCCTGTGCGCGCACGAGGTCGAGCACGGCCGCTTCGCGCTGGTCGTCGGGCAGCGCGACCAGGCGGTTCGCCTCAGATGTCATCGGCCCGGAGACCGGCTGGACGGACGCCTCCGTGCCGGGGCGCGTCGCCCTGACGGGATGTCCGTCGCGCAGCGTCGGCCAGTAGCGGCTGCGCTGGAAGGCGTAGGTCGGCAGGTCGACGAGCCGCGCCCTCGTGCCGGCGAACACGCGGGCCCAATCCACGTGACCGCCCGTCACCTGGACCTGGGCAAGGGCGGACAGGACCGCGTGCACGCCGGAACCGGTCCGGCGCTGCGTCGGCGCGAACACCACGCCCTCGGCGTCCGTCCCCGACCTGGCCAGCGCGGACAGCACTCCGTCCGGCCCCAGTTCGACGAACGTGCGAACGCCTTCGTGCAGCAGGGTCCGTACGCCGTCGCCGAAGCGTACGGCCTGCCTGATGTGACGCACCCAGTAGTCGGCGGTCATGGACAACGCGAACTCGCCCGTGACGTTGGAGACGATTGGGATTCGCGGCGGCTGGAACCGTACGGTCTCGGCGATTCGCGCGAACTCGTCGAGCACGGCGTCCACCAGCGGTGAGTGGAACGCCCGGTCCACGCGCAGGCGGCGGGTTCGGATCCCCTGTCCGGCGGCGATCTCCTCGATGCGGGCGACCGCGTCGGCCGCACCGGAGACGACGGTCGCCGCGGGCCCGTTGACCGCCGCGATGTCGGCACGGCCGACCAGCCATGAGCGCACCACGTCCTCACCCGCGGCGATCGACACCATCGCGCCGTCGTCGGCCAGTGACTGCATCAGCCGGCCGCGCGCGCCGACCAGCAGGCAGGCGTCCGGCAGCGACAAGACCCCGCTGACGTGGGCGGCGGCCAGCTCGCCGACGGAGTGGCCAAGCAGCGCGTCCGGTCGCACGCCCCAGCTGTCCAGCAGCCGGAACAGCGCCACCTCCAGTGCGAACAGCGCGGGCTGGGTGATCTCGGTGCGGTCGAGCGACGCGGCCTCCTCGCCGAAGACGACGTCGGCGAGCGGGAGCCGGATGTGGCCTGCGAACGCGGCGCAGATCTCGTCGAACGCCCCGGCGAACACCGGGAACGCGTCGTACAGGGCGCGCCCCATGCCCAGCCGCTGCGTTCCCTGCCCGGCGAACAGGAATGCGAGCTGCCCCCCGTGCGCGGTGCCGGTGACCACCGTCGGCGAGATCCGGCCTGCGGCCAGCTCACGCAGCGCGGTGACGGCCTCGGCGCCGTTCTGGGCGAGCACCACGGCCCGCTGCTCCAGATGGGCTCGCGAGGTGGCCAGCGAGAAAGCGACGTCGAGCAGGTCGGCCCCGGCCTCGATCGTCCTGGCCAGCCGCTCGGCCTGGGCGGCAAGCGCGGGGCCGTCCGCCGCCGACAGCGGTAGCGGCAGGTGTGCGGGCGGTGTCCGCACGACCGTGTCCACCGGCGTCGGCGGGGCCTGCTCCAGCACGACGTGGGCGTTGGTGCCGCTCATGCCGAACGACGAGACGCCCGCCCTGCGCGATCCGTGGGTCGCAGGCCAGTCGGTGGGGCGGGTGACCAGCTCGATGCGGCTGCCGGACCAGTCGACGTGTGAGGTCGGCTGCCCGATGTGCAGCGTGGGCGGCACGACGCCCACGCGCATCGCCATCACGGTCTTGATCACGCCCGCCACGCCCGCCGCGCCGAGCGTGTGGCCGATGTTGGACTTCACCGAGCCCAGTAGCAGCGGGGAACGGCGTTCCTGGCCGTAGGTGGCCAGCAGCGCCTGCGCCTCGATCGGGTCGCCCAGTGCCGTACCGGTTCCGTGCGCCTCGACCACGTCGACGTCCGCCGCGGACAGCTGGGCATCGGCGAGCGCGGCGCGGATGACGCGCTGCTGGGACGGCCCGTTCGGTGCGGTCAGACCGTTGGAGGCCCCGTCGGAGTTGACCGCGCTGCCGCGCAGCAAGGCCAGCACCCGGTGGCCGTTGCGCCGGGCGTCGGACAGCCGCTCCAGCAGCAACACGCCGACGCCCTCGCCGGGGCCGAAGCCGTCGGCACCCTCGGCGAACGCCTTGCACCGGCCGTCCGCGGCCAGCCCTCGCTGCCGGGAGAACTCGATGAACGTGCCCGGGGTGGACATCACGGTCACCCCACCGGCAAGCGCCATCGAGCACTCGCCCGTCCGCAGTGCTGACACCGCCAGGTGCAGGGCGACCAGCGACGAGGAGCATGCGGTGTCGACGGTGATGGCTGGGCCCTCCAGGCCGAACGCGTACGCGAGCCGCCCTGAGGCGACGCTGCCCGCGGTGCCGGTGCTGAGATGGCCTTCGACGGGGTCATCCGAGGCGAGCAGCAGCGGCACGTAGTCCTGCCCGGTCGTGCCCACGAACACGCCGGTACGGCTGCCGCGCAGCGCGGCGGGGTTGAGCCCGGCGCGTTCGAACAGCTCCCACGAGACCTCCAGCAGCAGGCGCTGCTGCGGGTCCATGGCCAGCGCCTCCCGCGGGCTGATGCCGAAGAATCGGGCGTCGAACTCGGTGGCCCCGGTGAGGAAGCCGCCCTCACGGGTGTAGGAGCGGCCGAGCGCGTCCGGATCCGGGTCGTAGAGCCCGTCGACGTCCCAGCCGCGGTCGGTCGGCAGCCCGGTGACGGCGTCGGTGCCGGACAGCACGAGCTGCCACAGGTCCTCCGGGGAGCTCACCCCGCCGGGGAGCCGGCAGCTCATCGCCACGATCGCGATGGGCTCGCCGGGGGCGCGGCCGACCGATCGCGTCGGCGCGCCGTGGTCGGCGCCGGACAGCAGCGCGACGAGGTGCTCGGCGACGGCCTGTGGCGTCGGGTGGTCGAAAACCAGGGTCGCGGGCAGGTCAAGGCCGGTGGCCTGACGCAGCGCGCCCCGCAACTCCAGCGCGGTCAGCGAGTCGAAGCCCAGTTCGCCGAACGGCCTGGTCGTGCCGATCAACGCCGCGTCGGCGTGACGGAGCACGGTGGCGACGGTGGTTCGGACCAGCCGTACCGCCGCCCGTAGGCGTTCCTCGGGAGGCAGTACGGCCAGGCCGGTCGCCGCCGCCTGCTCCGGCTGCGGGGCTGTGGGCCGGTCGGCCAGCGAGGCCAGCAGGCGGCGCCCGTCCGGGAAGCCCGCGGCGAACAGCGGCCAGTCGACGTCGGTGACGACGACGTGTGCCAGGTCGTCGGCGAGTACACGGCCGAGCTCGGCGAGCGCGCGCCGCGGGTCCATCGGCCGTACGCCGTAGCGGCGGAGCCGGTCCCCGACCGCGCCGTCCGCCATGCCCCCGCCGTCCCACGGGCCCCACGAGATCGACGTCGCGGGCAGTCCCAGGGCGCGGCGGTGGCGGGCGAAGGAGTCCAGGAAGGCGTTGCCGGGCGCGTAGTTGCCATGTCCCGCGCCGCCGAGGATGCCGGAGCTGGAGGAGAACACCACGAACGCGTCGAGGTCGCCGGTCAGCTCGTGCAGGATCTCGGCGCCTCGGGCCTTGATGCGCAGCACCGCGTCCGCCCGCTCGGGCCCCAGGTCGTCGAGCATTCCGTCGTCGAGCACGGCTGCGGTGTGGAAGACGGCGCTCACCGGCTCCTCCTGCCCGGCGAGCAGGTCCCGGACGGCGTCGCGGTCGCCGATGTCGCAGCGTGCCAGCGTCACGTGTGCGCCCAGCTCGCGCAGGTCGCGGACGAGTTCGGCGGCGCCGGGGGCGCCGTCGCCGCTGCGGCTGGTCAGCAGCAGGTGCGGCGCGCCGTTGGCGGCCAGCCAACGGGACACCTTCGCACCGAGGGCTCCGGTCGCGCCGGTGACCAGGACGGTGCCGCGCGGTCGCCACGCTCGGGACGGCCCTTGCTCAGCGTGGACCAGTCGGCGGCCGTAGAGCCGTCCGCCGCGGATCGCCGCCTGGTCCTCGGCGAGGGGGGCGGCGAGGAGGCCGGTGAGCAGACTCGGGTCGAAGCCGTCGGAGACGTCGACGACCCCGCCCCACCGCTCGGGGTGCTCGATGCCGACGACCTGCCCGAGCCCCCAGACCAGGCTCTGGGCGAAGCCGGTGACCTGGTCCGCGTCCGTGACGGCGACGGCGTCCCTGGTCAGACACCACAGCGGGGCATCGACGGTCTGGGCGAGGGCCAGGGTCTGCGCGTAGCCGCGCGGCACGGCAGGGTGGTCGGGATGAGGTCGCTCGTCGAGTGCCAGCAGTGACAGCACACCGGCGATCTCGCCGTCCGCGGTGGTCACCGGCTCGGCACCGGCCTCCGTGAGCGCGGCGAACACCGTCGGCACCAGAGGATCGTCGATCTCCGGGGCGACCACGAGCCAGCGGCCGGACAGTGCGCGTCCCGCGGGCTCGACCGGCTCCCAGGCGACCCGATACCGCAGGCCCTTGGCCTCCGGCGGCGCGAGGCTGGGCCAGAACCGCCTGCCCTGGAACGGATACGTGGGCAGCTCGACCCGCGGCCCGGTCACCTCGGCGTACAGGGCGGACCAGCCGACCGGGGTTCCTTCCACGTGCAGCCGGCCCACCGCCGTGAGCAGCGACCGGGTCTCGTCCACGCCTTCCCGCAGCGTCGGCAGGGCGACGATCTCCGGCCGGCATCGCGCGGCGAGCGCCGCCAGAACACCGCCGGGGCCGAGTTCCACCGCCGTCGTCGCACCGCTGTCGCCCAGCCGTCGCATCCCGTCGGCGAAGTGGACGGTTTCGACGGCCTGCCGTACCCAGTACTCCGGATCGGTCAGGTCGTCGCCGGGGCCGCTCGGCACGATCGGCAGCCGGGGCCGGGTGAACGTCAGGCCCCGGACGATCTGGCGCAGCTCCTCGGCGATCGGCCGCATCCGGGGCGAGTGGAACGCGCGCGACACGCGCAGGCGGCTGATCCTGCGGCCACGCGCGGCGAACTCCTGGGCGACGGCGAGCACGGCCGGCTCGTCGCCGGACAGCACGACCGACGACGGACCGTTCACGGCGGCCAGTCCGACCCGGTCGTCCAGCAGCGACCGGACCTCGTCCGCCGTCGCCTCGACCGCCACCATCGCGCCGCCGCCGGGCAGCCGCTGCATCAGCGCGCCTCGAGCCACCGCCAGCCCGGTCGCGTCCGGCAGGCTGAGCACACCCGCGACGTGCGCGGCGGCGAGTTCGCCGATGGAGTGGCCGAGCAGAAAGTCCGGGGTGATCCCCCAGCTCTCCAGCAGGCGGAACAGGGCGACCTCGACGGCGAACAGGACCGGCTGGGTGAACTCGGTGCGGTCCAGCCGTGCCGCGTCCCCGCCGAAGGCGATGTCATGCAACGGCAGGCCGCATTGTTCGGCGACCTCGTCGAAGGCGCTCGCGAACGCGACATGACGAGCGTGCAGCTCACGCCCCGCGCCAACACGCTGGGACCCCTGACCGGAGAACAGGAAAGCGGTCCGGCCCCGGGCCGGGTTGACCGCGCGCAGCACAGAAGGCGCGTTCTCGCCGGTCCGTACGGCACGCAGCCCGGTCATCAGCTCGTCACGGTCGTCGGCCACGATCACGGCACGCTCCCGCAGGTGCGAGCGGGTCGTGGCGAGATCCCTGGCGAGCCGCAGGAACGGCGCGTCCACGCCGGCGAGCGTGGACGCCTGCGCGCGCAATGCGACGGGGTCGGCGGCCGAGAGCGGGAACAGCGCCGGGCCGGACTCGGCGCCGTCCACGACGAGCGGCCCCGGCTCAGGCTCCGGAGCCTGTTCCAGGATGACGTGCGCGTTGGTGCCGCCGACCCCGAACGCCGAAACCCCGGCCCGGCGCGGACGGCCGGTCTCCGGCCAGCCGACCTGCTCGGTGAGCACACGGATGCCCGACCAGGTGACCTGCGGTGTCGGCGTGCCCACGTGCAGCGTCCTGGGCAGCCGGCCGTGCCGCAGGGCCAGCACGGTCTTCACGATGCCCGCCAGCCCGGCGGCGGCCTGGGTGTGGCCGATGTTGGACTTGACTGAGCCCAGCCACAGCGGCTGGTCGCGGTCCCGGCCGTAGACCTCCCGCAGCGCGTCGGCCTCGATCGGGTCGCCGAGCCTGGTGCCGGTGCCGTGCGCCTCGACGGCGTCCACGTCGGACGGCGTGAGCCCGGCGGCCGCCAGCGCGTCACGGATCACGCGTTCCTGGGCGGGGCCGTTGGGCGCGGTCAGGCCGTTGGAGGCGCCGTCGGAGTTGACCGCGCTGCCGCGTACGAGCGCCAGCACCGGGTGGCCGTTGCGCTGGGCGTCCGACAGCCGCTCAACCAGGATCACCGCGGCGCCCTCGCCCCAGCCGGTGCCGTCCGCGTTGGCGGAGAACGCCTTGCACCGGCCGTCGGGCGCGAGCCCGCGTTGGCGGGAGAACTCCAGGAAGGCGCCCGGGGTGGCCATCACCGTGGCGCCCCCGACGAGCGCGAGCCCGCATTCGCCCGCCCGCAGGGATCTGACGGCCAGGTGCAGCGCGACCAGCGACGCCGAGCAGGCGGTGTCGACGGTCAGTGACGGCCCCTCCAGGCCCAGGAGGTAGGAGATCCGGCCGGAGGCGATGCTCGCCGCGTTGCCGGTGCCCAGGTGGCCCTCGAAGTCCTCGGGGGAGCGCATGAGCACCGCCGGGTAGTCCTGGCCGTTGGTGCCGACGAACACGCCGGTACGGCTGCCGCGTGCCTGCGCGGAGTCGATCCCGGCGCGTTCGAACGCCTCCCACGCCGTCTCCAGCAGCAGCCGTTGCTGCGGGTCCATGGCGAGCGCCTCACGCGGGCTGATGCCGAAGAAGTCCGCGTCGAACTCGGTGGCGCAGGTGAGGAAACCGCCCTCGGCGGCGTAGACGTGACCGATCCGCCCGGGGTCAGGGTCGACCAGATCAGGATCCCAGCCACGGTCGGCGGGCAGCGGCGTGAGTGCGTCGGTACCCGCGGCCACCAGGTCCCACAGGTCGTCGGGCGAGCGCACACCGCCGGGGAACCGGCAACCCATGCCAATGATCGCGATCGGCTCGCTGTCGCGTTCCTCCAGCTCGGCCAGCTTGCGGTTAGCGCGGCGCAGATCCGTCGTGGCCCGTTTGAGGTAGGCCCGCAGCTTGTCCGTCTCGATGTCGGTCATCGGTCGCCAAACTCCTCGTCCAAGAGCTTGAAGAGCTCGTCGTCGGTTGCCTCGGCCAGGTCGAGGTCGTTCTCCTCGGTTGCCTGTCCCCCCGTGCCGCCGGGGTCGGCGAGGTCGGCGGTCGTATCTCCGAACAGCGCGGACACCAGGTGCCCGGCGAGCGCGGCAGGTGTGGGGTGGTTGAACACGAGCGCGGCCGGCAGATCAAGCCCGATGTCGGCGGCCAGCCGGTTGCGCAGGTTGACCGCGCTCAGCGAGTCGAACCCGAGGTCGCGGAAGGACCGGCTGGGGTCGACCTCCGCCGGTCCGCCGTGGCCGAGGACGGCCGCGACGTGGGCGCGCACGGCGTCGAGCAGCAGCCGCTGCCGGTCGGCCGGCGGCGCCTGGCCGTAGTCCGTCGGGGGCGTATCGCTCGGCCGCGCCACCAGACCCGCCAGCAGGCTGGCCCGGCTGTCCTCGGCGTAGGGCTTCCAGTCGACGTCGGCGATGACCAGCGCCCCACCCGGGCCGGACAGGGCGCGGTGTAGGACGGTGATGGCCGAAGCGGGGTTCATCGGGTGCACGCCGCCGCGCCGCATCCGGTCGACCGCGCGGGGATCGGCTGCCATGCCCTCGCCCGCCCACGGCCCCCAGGCGACGGCGACGGCGGGCTTGCCCTCGGTATGGCGGCGGCGGGCCAGGGCGTCCAGGAAGGCGTTGGCGGCGGCGTAGTTGCCCTGCCCGGCACTGCCGAGCGTGCCCGCCATCGAGGAGAACAGCACGAACGCGTCGAGATCGCCGGTGAGTTCGTCGAGGTGTCTGGCCGCCTCCGCCTTGGGCAGCCAGACGCGTTCGAACCGGTCCGGGGTCAGCGCGCCGAGGACACCGTCGTCGAGCACGCCGGCGGTGTGGAAGACGGCGGACGGCGGGTACTGCGCCAGCAGCTCGGCGACCGCCGCACGATCGGCGACGTCACAGGCGACGATGTTGACCTCCGCGCCGAGTTCGGTCAGCTCGGCGACCAGTTCACCGGCGCCCGGGGCGTCCGCGCCCCGGCGCCCGGCCAGCACGATGTGCTCCGCGCCCGATCGTGCCAGCCACCTCGCGACGTGTGCGCCGAGCGCGCCGGTACCGCCGGTGACCAGTACCGTTCCGCTGGGCCGCCAGGTCGTCGACGACGGCAGCGGCACCGAGCGCAGCCGTGCGGCGAGCACCGTGCCCGCGCGCACCATGATCTGGTCCTCCGCCGCGGTGGCCATCGCGGCAGCCAGGGCCAGGAAGTCCGCCTCCGACGCGTCGCGCGGCAGGTCGGCGAGACCGCCCCAGCGATGGGGCCGCTCGGCGGCGATCGTGCGCCCGAGGCCGGTCAGCGCCGCCTGCCCGGTGTCCCCGTCGGCGCCGAACGTCACCAGCCACAGCGGAACGTCGACCTCTTCTGCGAGCCGCGCCGTACGGGCGAGCAGCTCGGGCGCGTCCACGGTCAACGCGAGCAGCGACACCACCCCGGTCACCGGACCGGCCACCGGATCAGCCACCGGATCAGCCACCGGATCAGCCACTGTCTCGCGCACGTGCGCCCCCGCCGACTCCAGCGCCGTCACACACCGGCGGACGACCTCGTGTGCCCGGTCCCCCACGACCAGCCAGTCCCCGCTGATCGTGCCGGCGCCGACAGGGACGGGGGCCCACTCGACGCGATGCGTCCACGTACCGGTGTCCGGTGCGGCACCGGGCACATCGAGCCAGAACCTGCGGTGTTGGAACGCCGTGGTGGGCACCGGCACCCGCCGCCCGCCCAGTGACCGGTAGACGGCAGGCCAGTCGACGGGAACGCCCGCGACGTGCAGGGCGCCGACCGCTTCGACGAACGTGTCGATCTCGGGCCGGCCTGCCCGCTGGGTCGCGATCGCCGGCACGTCGGTGCCGGACCGCACCGCGGCCGTCAGCGTCGCGTCCGGCCCGATCTCGACGATGGCGCCGACACCGGCACCGCGCAGGGTCGTGACGACGTCGGCGAAGCGCACCGTCGACCGCACGTGCCGCACCCAGTACTCCGGCGCGCGCAGTTCGGCGGCGGTGGCGATCCGCCCGGTGAGGTCGGACACGACCGGGATCGTCGGCTCGGCGAAGGCCAGCCCACGCAGGGCGACGGCGAACTCGTCGAGCATGCCGTCCATCAGCGGCGAGTGGAACGCGTGGCTCACCCTCAGCCGCGTCGCCCGGCGTCCCCGTGCGCGGCACCACTCGACGGCGGCGTCCACTTCGGACTCCGTACCGGAGATCACCACCGAGCCCGGTGCGTTGACCGCGGCGATCGCAACGCCGGACAGTTCGGCGGCGTCGGCCGCGTCCTCCTCGTCTGCCTCGACGGCCGCCATGGCGCCGGGTGGCAGGGACTGCATCAGGCGTGCCCGCGTGGCCAGCAGCGCGCACGCGTCGGCCAGCGACCACACCCCCGCCACGTACGCGGCGGTGATGCCGCCGACGGAGTGCCCGGCGACGAACTCCGGCCGCAGGCCCCACGACTCGGCCAGCCGGAACAGGGCCACCTCGAACGCGAACAGCGCGGGCTGGGTGAACTGCGTGCGGGCCAGCAGGGCCTCGTCGCCGCCGAGGACGACGTCCCGCAGCGGCCGTCCGAGCAGCAGGTCGAAGTGCGCGCACACCTCGTCGAACGCGTCGGCGAAGACGGGGAACGCGGCGTACAGGTCCCGTCCCATGCCGGCGTGCTGCGCGCCCTGGCCGCCGAACACCACGGCGTATCCGCTTGTCTTGACCAGCGGGGACTTCGCCGGCAGCGCGGACAGTCGCGCGATCGCCTCGTCATGGTCGTGGGCGACGACGACGGCCCGGTGGTCGAGCTGGGCCCGGCCCAGCGCCAGCGAGCGGCCGATGTCGTGCAGCCCGCCGGCGTCACGCCGACACAGGTGGTCGAGCACCCGGGAGACCTGTGCCCGCAGGCCCGCCTCGGTGCGTCCGGAGATCACCAGCGGCACGGGGCCGACGACGGGTGTCTCCGCGGCGTCGGCGCCCGGCGGCGCCTGCTCCAGCACGATGTGGGCGTTGGTGCCGCTGATGCCGAACGCGGACACCCCGGCCCGGCGCGGACGACCGGTGCCGGGCCAGTCGGTCCGCTCGGTCAGCAGCCGTACGGCGCCGCCGTCCCAGTCGACGTGTGAGGAAGGTGTTTCCGCGTGCAGCGTCCTGGGCAGCACACCCTCCCGCATCGCCATGACCATCTTGATCAGACCGGCGGCACCGGCCGCCGCCTGGGTGTGGCCGATGTTGGACTTGACCGAGCCCAGCAGCAGTGGGACGTCCCTGTCCTGGCCGTAGGTGGCCAGCAGCGCCTGCGCCTCGATCGGGTCGCCCAGCGCGGTGCCGGTGCCGTGCGCCTCGACGGCGTCCACCTCGGACGGCCCGAGCCCGGCCGCCGCCAGCGCCGTCCGGATGACCCGCTGCTGCGCGGGTCCGTTGGGCGCGGTGAGGCCGTTGCTCGCGCCATCGGAGTTGACCGCGCTGCCCCGGACGACGGCCAGCACGGGGTGTCCGTTGCGCTGGGCGTCGGACAGCCGTTCCACGAGCAGGACACCGGCGCCCTCAGCCCAGCCCGTGCCGTCGGCGTCGTCGGAGAACGCCTTGCACCGGCCGTCGGGCGCGAGCCCGCGCTGGCGGGAGAACTCCACGAACGTGCCGGGGGTCGCCATCACGGTGGCTCCGCCGGCCAGGGCGAGCGTGCACTCACCGGTACGCAGCGACTGCACCGCCAGATGCAGTGCCACCAGGGAGGACGAGCACGCCGTGTCCACGGTGACCGCGGGGCCCTCCAATCCGAGGACGTACGCCAGCCGCCCGGACGCGACGCTGGTCGTGGTGCCGGTCAGCAGGTAACCCTCGGTGCCGTCCGGCGCGGCCCCCAGCCCGTAGCCCTGGTAGGACAGGCCGACGAACACGCCGGTGGCGCTGCCCCTGGCCGAAACGGGGTCGATGCCTGCGCGTTCGAACGTCTCCCATACTGTCTCCAGCAGCAGCCGCTGCTGCGGGTCCATCGCGGCGGCCTCGCGCGGGCTGATGCCGAAGAAGTCCGCGTCGAAGTCGCCGGCCGCCTCCAGGAAGCCGCCCTCCCGGACATAGCTGGTGCCCTGGTTGTCCGGGTCGGGGTGGTACAGGCGGTCGAGGTCCCAGCCGCGATCGGCGGGGAACCCGGTGATCGCGTCGCGGCCGTCGAGCACCAGCCGCCACAGCTGCTCCGGCGTCGCGACGCCGCCGGGGAAGCGACAGGCCATCCCGATGATCGCGATTGGCTCGTGCACCGCCGCCGTGTTCCGGACCTCACCGGCGTCGGTTTCCCCCGCCAGCTCGGCGCACAGGTGATCCACCAGCCTGGTCGGTGTGGGGTGGTCGAACACCAGCGTCGCGGGCAGGGCCAGACCCGTCAGGGCGGTGAGCCGGTTGCGCAGATCGACCGCGGTCAGCGAGTCGAACCCAAGGTCGATGAACGCCCGGGCGGGGTCGATCCGGTCCGCGTCGGCATGGCCGAGCACGGTCGCGGTCGCCGTGAGCACGTGGTCGGCCAGCGCGCGCCGCAGTTCGGCCGCCGGCAGGCCGGCCACGTCGCGCTCGTGCCGTACCGGCTGGGGCGTTTCCCGGGCGATGACGGCCTCGGGGATCGTGTCGAGCAGCGGACGTCGCCGGGCCACGGTGAACGCCGGGGTGAAACGCGCCCAGTCGACGTCGGCCAGCACGAGCCCGGAGTCGCCGTCGTCGAGCGCGCGGACCAGTCCGTCGAGCGCGACGTCCGGGGCCAGCTCGGTCAGGCCACGCCGCCGCAGGTGTTCGCCGACCCGTCCGGCCGCCATGCCGCCGCCCGACCACGGCCCCCAGGCGAGCGCGGTCGCGGGCAGCCCGGCTGCCCGGCGGCGTTCCGCCAGCGCCAGCAGGTAGGCGTTACCCGCCGCGTAGGCGCCCTGTTCCCCCGCGCCCCACACGCCGGACACCGACGAGTGCAGCACGAACGCGTCGACCGTCCCGCCGAGTAGGTCGTCCAGGTGGGACGCGCCGGTGACCTTGGCGGACAGCACCTCGGCGAACTCGGCGAGCTCCATCCGGGCCAGCGGGGTGGCCTGCCCGACGCCCGCCGCGTGAACCACCGCCGTGATGCGGCGGGTGTCCAGCAGCCCGGCGAGTGCATCACGGTCGGCGACGTCACAGGCGGCGATCGTCACTTTCCGGCCCAGTTCGGCGAGCAGTTCCGCCGCGCCGGGAGCGTCGCTCCCACGACGGCTGGTCAAGATCACGTGCTCTGCGCCGAGGTCGAGCAGACGCCGGGCGCTGTGCGCGCCGAGGGCACCCGTACCGCCGGTGACCAGTACGGTTCCGCGCGGTGTCCACCGCCGCTGGGCGGGCAGCCGGTCCAGGGGGGCGCGCACCAGCCGGGGCACGAACGCGCCCGATGCCCGCAGTGCGACCTGGTCCTCGTCACCGGTTCCACCGAGCACCCGCAGCAGTCGCGCGACCGTGCGCGGGTCGGGGGTCTCAGGAAGGTCGACCAGGCCGCCCCAGGCGTCGGGCTGTTCTAGGGCCAGGACACGTCCGAGGCCCCAGACCAGCGCACCGGCGGGATCCGGCGCACCGTCCGCCGTGCCGATCGTGACCGCGCCGCGAGTGGCCAGCCACAGCGGCACCGAAAGACCGGCGCGCGCCAGTGACAGCGTGGCAGCCGTTCCGCGCGGCACGCCGGGATGATCACGGTGCGGTGTGGTGTCGAGGCCGAGCAGGGACAGCACACCGGTGACGTCCCGCCCGGCGAGTTCCGCGGCGACCTGGGCACCGGGATCAGGCCGGTCGAGATCGATCTCGACGGCATCGAACCCCAGTGTCCACTCCAGGCCCGTCCCGGGCGGGTGCACCACGAGCCAGCGGTCCGCGCTCTGGCCGCGTAGTTCGCCTGCGGGCTGCCAGCGCACGCGGTAGCGGTACTCCTCGGCGGCGGAGCGGGCACGGTCGGCTGCCCGCCACCTGGCCAGAGCGGGCAGGGCCGCCTCCAACGCGGCCCGGTCCTCGTCCGCTGCGTACAGCGCGTCGAGATCGCCGCGGCCGACGGCCTGCCAGAACACGTCGTCACGGTCTACCGCGGCCACGGGTTCGGCTGGGGTGAGCCAGAAGTGTTCGTGCTGGAACGGATACGTGGGCAGCTCCACCCGACGCCCGCCGCCGACCATCGCAACGGTGTCCACGGTCGTCCCCCGCACGTGCAGGTGCGAGACGGCCTCCAGGACCGACTGCCGTTCGGGCCGATCGCCGCGCAGCAGCGGCACGGCGTCGTCGATCATGGTGGAGAGCACGCTGTCCGGGCCGATCTCCAACCAGTTCGTGACGCCGGAGTCCCGCAGCCGCCGTGCACCGTCGGCGAATCTGACCGTGGCGCGGGCGTGCCGGACCCAGTGGTCCGCGGAGGCCAGCGTCGCCGCGTCGACCGGCCCGCCGGTGACGGTGGACACCACGGGGAACTCCAGCACGCCAGGTGTCAGGCCCGCCGCGGCGGCCCGGAGGTCCGCCAGCACCGGTTCCACGAGACAGGAGTGGAACGCCTGGCTGACGTCGAGCCGCTTGGTCCGGTGACCGGCCGCGGCCAGCCGCTCCGCCAGCCGCAAGACGGCGGGCTCCGCGCCGGACAGCACCAGCGACGCCGGGCCGTTCACCGCGGCGATGTCGACGCCGTCGCCCGACAGCCGGCGCACGTCGTCCTCGGTGGCGTCGACCGCGACCATGACACCACCCGCGGGCAGGCCCTGCATCAGCCGGCCACGCGCCGCGACCAGGGCGACGGCGTCGTCCAGGGACAGCGCGCCGCTGACGTGGGCGGCGACGAGTTCGCCGACGGAGTGGCCGAGCAGCCAGGCGGGACGTACGCCCCACGACCGTACGAGGCGGAAAAGCGCGACCTCGACAGCGAAGAGCGCGGGCTGGGTGAACTCGGTGCGCCGCAGGAGTTCGGCGTCGTCACCGTGCACGGCGTCGATCAGCGGCAGTGGGAGCAGGGCGTCGAACCGCGCGCACACCTCGTCGAAGGCGTCGGCGAACGCCGGGAACCGCAGCCGCAGCTCCCGTCCGGCGGCCAGCCGCTGGGATCCCTGCCCCGAGAACAGGAACGCGGTTTCGCCACCGGCGACGGCGGGCACATCCGGTCCGCCGGTGAGGGCGTCCAGCCCGGCGAGGAGATCGTCCTGGCCGGACGCCACGAACGCCGCGCGGTGCCGAAGCCCGGCCCGGTCGGCGGCCAGCGTGAATGCGACGTCGTGCACCGGCAGCGGATTCGCGTCCAGATACGTGTACAGCCGGGCGGCCTGATCCCGCAGCGCGGTCGCCGACGCCGCCGAGAGCAGCACCGGCACGGGCCCGTCGACGGCGGCGGGTTCGCCCGGGGAAGACGGGGAGGGCGGAGCCTGCTCCAGGATGAGGTGGGCGTTGGTCCCGCTCACCCCGAACGCGGAGATCGCCGCGCGCCGGGGGCGACCGGTCTCCGGCCAGTCGATCTGCTCGGTGAGCAGCGAGATCGCGCCGGTTTCCCACGCGACGTGCGTGCTCGGCGTGTCCACGTGCAGGGTCCTGGGCAGTACCGCGTGGCCGAGGGCGAGCACCAGCTTGATCACGCCTGCCACGCCGGAGGCGGCCTGGGAGTGGCCGATGTTGGATTTCAGCGAGCCGAGCCACAGCGGACGGTCACGGTCCTGTCCATAGGTGGCGAGCAGGGCGTGCGCCTCGATCGGGTCACCCAGGGTGGTGCCGGTGCCGTGGCCCTCAACGGCGTCGACCTCGTCGGGGCCCAGACCGGCGTCGGCCAGTGCCTGGCGGATGACGCGCTCCTGGGACGGCCCGTTCGGCGCGGCGAGGCCGTTGCTCGCGCCGTCGGAGTTGACGGCGCTGCCGCGCAGGACCGCGAGCACCCGGTGCCCGTTGCGTTCGGCGTCGGACATCCGCTCCAGCACGACGACGCCGGCGCCTTCGGCCCAGCCTGTACCGTCGGCCGCGTCGGCGAAGGACTTGCAGCGGCCGTCGGGGGCCAGGCCACGCTGGCGGGAGAATTCGACGAACGTCGCGGGGCTCGCCATCACCGTGACACCTCCGGCGAGCGCGAGCGAGCACTGCCCGGACCGCAGCGCCTGCGCCGCCCAGTGCATCGCGACCAGCGACGACGAGCACGCCGTGTCGACGGTGACCGCGGGCCCCTGCAGGCCCAATGAGTAGGCGACCCGGCCGGAGATCACGCTCGACGCGTTGCCGGTGAGGAAGTAGCCCTCCAACTCGGCGGGCACGGCACCGGACTGCACCCCGTAGCCCTGGTGGATGGCGCCGACGAACACGCCGGTGTCGCTGCCGCGCAGGCCGGCCGGGTCGATGCCGGCCCGCTCGACCGCCTCCCATGTGGTCTCCAGCAGCACCCGTTGCTGCGGGTCCATCGCCAGCGCCTCACGCGGGCTGACGCCGAAGAAGTCCGCGTCGAACCCGCCCGCGTCGTCGAGGAAACCGCCCTCGAAGGCGTAGGTCTTGCCGGGGCGGCCGGGATCCGGGTCGTACAGCCCGTCCAGGTCCCAGCCGCGGTCGGCGGGGAAGGCCGAGACGGCGTCGCGGCCGTCGGCCAGCAGCCGCCACAGGTCCTCCGGGCCGCGGACGCCGCCCGGCAGGCGGCAGGCGACCGAGACGATGACGATCGGATCGTCGTCGACCGCGGTCCGAGCGACCGGTGCCGTCGTGGCCACACCGCCCGACAGGTGGGCGGCGAGCAGGGCGGGCGTCGGATGGTCGAACACCAGGGTCGGCGGCAGCGTCAGCCCGGACGCGCCCGCCAGGCGGTTGCGCAACTCCACCGCGGTGAGCGAGTCGAAACCCAGTTCGCTGAACGTGCGGGCGGAATCGATGCCGTCGGCGGAGTCGTGGCCGAGTACGGCGGCGGCCACGTCGAGCACCAGACGGAGCGCGCGCCGTTCCCGCTCGGCAGGGGGCAGGTCGCCGAGGCCGGGACCGGCCGCGACCAGGGCGGGCTCGGACGCGGTGAACTCCTTGACCAGCGGCCGGGGTCGGGCACTGGTGTAGAGCGGCAGAAAACGGTTCCAGTCGATGTCGGCGACCGTCAGCGTCGTCTCGCCACCGGTGACGGCTTCCTCCAGCGCCGCGACGGCCAGCAGCGGATCCATCTCGGTCAGACCCCGGCGGGACAGGTGCGCGCGCACGTCGTCGTCGACCATGCCGCCACCGCCCCAGGCTCCCCAGGCGATCGACAGCGTGCGGAGCCCACGACCACGGCGGTTCTCGGCGAGCGCGTCCACGTAGGCGTTGGCGGCTCCATAGGCGGCCTGCCCTGCGCTGCCCCACGTGGACGCCCCCGAGGAGAAGAACACCAGCGTTCCGCCCAACAGCGCGTCCAGGTTCGACGCCCCGACCGCCTTCGCCGCCAACGCCTCGCGCAGATCCTCCGCCGTGGTGTCGGCCAGCGCGATGCCCCGCCCGATGCCTGCGGCGTGCACGGCTGCGGTGATCGGGCGGTCCCCGGGGACCGTGGCGATCAGTTCGGCGAGCGCGGCGCGATCGGCCACGTCGCACGCGGCGACGGTGGCCGTGCAGCCCAGGTCGGCGAGTTCGGCGACGAGCGCACCGGACGTGGGCGCGTCGGGGCCGCTTCGGCTGGCCAGCAGCAGGTGCTTCACGCCACGGATGGCCAGCAGGCGGGCGACGTGGGCGCCGAGTGCTCCGGTACCGCCGGTGATCAGGACCGTGCCGTCCGGCTGCCACGGGGTCGTGTCGGATCGGTGCGTGGGCGCGGCCGTCAGCCGCCGGGCGAAGACACCGGACGAACGGATCGCAAGTTGGTCCTCGTCGCCGTAGGTACCGGCGAGCACGGCGACCAGACGGCCCAGCGCCCGGTCGTCCAGAGTCTCGGGCAGGTCGAGCAGGCCACCGCCGACCGCCGGGTGTTCCAGGCCGAAGACCTGGCCCAGTCCCCAGACCGTCGCCTGGCCGGGTTCGGTGAGGCGATCGGACGTGCCGACCGAGACCGCGCCCCGCGTGACCGTCCATATGGGAACGTCCCCGTCGGCGATCGCGCGGTACAGGGCGAGGGAGGTCGCCGGCTCCTGTTCCGTCGGCAGCAGCGAGAGCACACCGGCGGCGGCCGGCAGGTGCGCGGCGATGTCGGTCACGTCCGCTACGACCGTCACCTCGGCGCCGTGTGCGCGGAGGGCGGCGGCGATGTCTTCCTGGCCGGAGGTGACGACGATCCAGGTGCCGGTCAGCCGTGCACGGGACGCGGGGCCGGTAACCGGCTTCCAGCTGACGCGGTAGCGCCATCCGTCGACGGTGCGCCGGCTCTGACGCCCGTGCCACCAGTCCGACAGCGCCGGAAGCACATCGTCGACGTCCACGCCAAGCAGCGAGGCGAGGCCTGCGGCGTCACCCTGGTCGACGAGGCCCCAGAACTCGGCGTCCGTCTGCTCGGCGACGGCGGGCCGGACGTGGTCGGGCAGCCAGAAGCGTTCGCGTTGGAAGGGGTAGGTGGGGAGTTCCGCCATAGGGCCGTTGCCCAGCAGGGTTTCCCAGGCGATCGTGGCTCCGGCGGTGTGGGCTTCGGCGGCCGAGCGCAGGAAGCGGTTCAGGCCGCCGTCGTCGCGGCGCAGCGTCCCGAGGGCGTTCTCGATTCCGTGGGTCAGTACGGGGTGGGGGCTGCATTCGATGAACGGGCCGTTTCCGGCTGAGCGGATCGCCTGGTCGAACAGCACCGTGTTGCGCAGATTCGCGAACCAATACCCGGCATCCAG